>CAUBQU010000184.1 GCA_958438185.1 uncultured Oscillospiraceae bacterium | reverse complement strand
GAATATAACCGGCTTTATTTTAAATCATGAATAACGTAAAGTCAAGCGTTTCCCCAAAATCATTCCTCGCTTTTCCGGCTGTAAAAAAAGCTTGCTTTTCGCCGATAACTTGTGTATCATACAAGAGGTTATACTTATTTATAGACAACGGAGATTCTTATTTATGACCAGAACGAGATTTCTCTGCGTGGCGCTCTGCTGCGCTTTGCTCCTATGCCTGTTTGCCGGGTGCGGCAGCGGTAAGACCTATGACCCGCTGGAAGGCGTCGAAACGACCGAGTTTACCGACAGTGCCGGACGCACGGTGACGATCCCCAAGGACATCACCCGGATCGCCGCCAGCGGCTCGACCTCACAAATGATTCTGATGACCATCGCGCCAGAACTGCTCGTCGGCCTGGCCAGCAGCCCCAGCACAGATCAGATGCCCTATTTCCCGGAGGATATGTGGTACCTGCCGACCTTCGGCCAGTTCTACGGCAACAAGGCAAACCTCAACATGGAAGCCCTGATCGACGCCCAGCCACAGCTCATCATCGACCTGGGCGATACGAAAGAGACGATCACCGACGATATGAACGGCATTCAAAAGCAGACGGGCATCCCGACAATCTACATCGAAGCCACCATGGAGACGATGCCCGAAGCCTACCGGACCCTCGGCCAGCTGCTGGACCGGCAGGAGGCCGCCGAGGCCTGCGCCGCGTTCGTCGAAAAGACGCTGCAAATGGCAGAAGAAAACCGCGCAAAGCTCCCCGAAAGCGACCGCAAATCCGTCCTCTTCGGCACCGGCTCCACCGGCCTTGCCTGCAACGCGGAGGGCTCTGTTCACTCCGCCGTGCTGCCTATGGTCGGCGCGGAGAACGCGGTCAAGACGGACGAGATCTCCAACCGGGGCGGCGGCACAACCATTGACATGGAGCAAGCCTACGTCTGCGACCCGGATGTCATCATCCTTGCCGCCGGCGGCCCCTATGACACGCTGGAGACCAGCGAATGGAACGCCCTGCGAGCGGTACAGAACGGGGCATACTACGAAATTCCCAACCTGCCCTATGACTGGATGGCCTCGCCTCCGTCCGTCAACCAGGTGCTGGGCGTCTGGTGGCTGGGCAATCTGCTCTACCCCGAACTTTATGATTACGACATGGTCGCCGTTGCCCAGGAGTTTTACAAGACCTTCTGGCACTACGACCTGAGCGAGACGGAGGCCCAGCAGATGCTGGCCCGCTCCACGCTGAAAGCGGGAGGCGGCCAATGAGACTGCGAAAACGTCTGGCCACGCTGGTGCTGCTGGCCACGCTGCTGGCTGCATTGGCTGCCCCCATCCAGGCTGCCGGTCAAGTCACAGACACGCTGACGGTCAAGGTCGGCTACTACGGCATGGGGCCTGAAACATATGTCGAGGTCGGGACCTACCACTGGAGCGATCTCTCCGCCAACCTGCCGATCTCAGATCGTGCCTACTCCTTTTTCCGGATCGATCCCGACGGAAACTACCAGACCGTCATTGATTCCGCCCGGGGCTTTTCCATCGGTGATCTGCTGGATTATGCGGGCATCTATACCGGCGATGTTACGTCGATACAGTTTTACACCAAGGATCAGAGCGTCGGCACCTTCACCTCCTTCACCGCACAGGAGCTCTTTACCTCGAGCCAGTACTATTTCAACGATCTGGCCGCCCACATCAAGCCGGTTTACGATGAGAATGGCAACTTTGTCAAATACGACGGGACGGAGGCCTGGTCGGACTACCAAGCCGTCCAGCCGATGCTGGCCCTAGAGGACAACTGGGCTACCTTCGAGATCGGCACAGAACACACTGCGCCGAATTTCTCCTCCCTCGGCACCGGCAACCGGTTCCGGCTGCTCTTTGGCCAGACGGATCCTCTGGAGACTCGGACGAGCAAGAGTGCGAAATATGTCCATACAGTTCTGGTGACGCTACAGGGCAAGCCGGAAATTCAGGATGAACTGCCGGAGATCGACGGCACCATCGGCTCCCATACCCTGACGTTCGATGTCAATGTCGGCAACCAAACGCTGCTGCAGGCGCTGGGCAGCCTGCTGAATATCTCCTCGTCGGACTCCTCCGTGCTGGAGATCACGGGCATCACCGTCACCCCTAGCAGCCAGTATAGCGATGTGGCCTCGGTCAGCATCAACTACACCGTACATACGGCGGGCACCGCCAATCTCAACATCGGCTACGCCGGGGGAGAGATCACGACGCCGCAGACGATCACGACCGGCGACCCGGAGCCGACGCCAGATAACCCGGATGACCCGAACAAGCCGGATGACCCGGCAAATCCGGACGATCCTGCCAAGCCGAATCCCGATACCGGGCCGAACGGCGGCCAGGGCAACAAGCCGAACAACAACAACAACAACAACAACGGCAGCAACGCCAGCACAAACGGGCAGACCCTGCAAAAGCCCACGGCCAATGGGCAAGCGACCCAGACCCCGGCGGGCGCCGCGGGCGGGCAGCGGGTCCACGTCCTCTCTGAGGCGCTGGCTCAGCAGCTGGCCGGCCGGCAAGCCGCCTCCCCCAAAGACCCGGATGGGGACACCCCGGTGCAAGAGACAGTCCAGGCCGTGACGATGCAAACAGAGAACCGCCGCTGGTATTATCTTGGCACAGCCCTGGGTGCGCTGCTGCTGGCCGCCCTCGGCGCAGGCAGCGCGGTGGGCTACTATCGAAAAGGGAGAATTGATGCATGAGTACTGTATTTCACAATATCCTGCGGGCTGTCTCCGGCGCGATGGAGCTGCCGGTGGTCATCCTGCTGATCTTACTGCTGGCCTTTGCCGTCTTTTCCGTCGGCTGGATCATCGCGGAGTATTTTTCGGAGCACCGCCATATGAAAGAAGACCTGCCCGCGCTGCTGGAGCATCTGCGCGACAATGAGACGGATCTGGAAGCGGCCATTGCCGAAAGCAAGCTCAACCGCCGCCAGAAGGCGACGCTGCAGGAGCTGACGCAGCACACCGATTTCACCCGCCCGCTTCTGGATGACCTGGCAGATAATCTGCTGGAGCAGGAGCAGGCTCACTATGACCATATGATCAAATTCACGGACCTTGCCTCCAAGCTCGGCCCCATGCTGGGCCTGCTCGGAACGCTGATCCCCCTGGGGCCCGGCATCATCGCGCTGGGGCAGGGCGATACCTATACGCTTTCCGTCTCCCTGATGACGGCGTTTGATACGACGGTCGCCGGGCTTTGCATTGCCGCCGTCTGCATGATCGTCTCGACGATCCGCCGCCGCTGGTACGCCGCGTACATGGCAGACCTGGAGACACTGACCAGCTGCGTTTGTGAAAGGGTGAAGCCGCAATGAGAAGAGGAAGAAGGACCCGCCGCCGCTTTTCGGAGGAAGAGGTCAACCCGATGAACTATCTCTCCAACCTCTCCGACGCCATGCTCGTCCTGGCTGTCGGCATTATGCTGGCACTGATCGTCCACTGGAACGTGGATATCTCCACCTCCGGCGGGACGATGTCCGACTCCGGCCAGTCCTACGCCGCCGACGGCGAAGGCGGCAATTCTGCCATTGACCGTGACAGCGCAGTCAACTTCTCCCAGGACGAGCTGGACAACATGCAGTCCCAGGACAAACTGGACAGCAGCGATACCGGCATGGAAAAGCTGGGCGAGGTCTATTATGACGCCGCCACTGGCCAGTATTATAT
>CAUBQU010000183.1 GCA_958438185.1 uncultured Oscillospiraceae bacterium | reverse complement strand
CTGCTGCTCTCCCCCAGTGTCCGCATTGCGGAGACCCAGTTCAAGGTCATGCAGGAAGCGGCGAAGAAGGGCCCGGCCGTCTTCGTCGGCCGCTGCGCTGACTTCGCCCTGCGGGATCTGGACCATGTCCTCCATGTCTTCATCCGCGCCGATCTGGAGATCCGGATCGCCCGCTGCATGCAGATCTTCAGCCTCAGCGCCGACAAGGCCAAGAAGCTGATCCAGAAGACGGACAAGATCCGTGCTGACTACTACAACCGTTACTCCGGCCAGACCTGGGGCGATATCACGAACAACCACCTGATCATCGACGCAGGCACCCTGGGCATCGACCTGTCCGCAGAGCTCATCTGCAAGACCATCGAGGATCTGGAAGCAAGAATCAAGTAATACGTTCACCGTTTCTTTTCTTCATTCGCACGTACCGCCGGGGCAAACGCTTGCCCCGGCGGTATGTTTTTTGCCAAACACTGCGTTAATACTGCCAAACGCCCGCCGCAAAAGCTTTGCGGCGGGCGTTTTTTGCTATTACGGGGCAGCTTACATCTGCTCCTGGGTGATCATCTCTTCCGTGACCGGAGACTCGGGGGAATCGACGATCTCGAAATCGCGATAGACCGACAGGCCGGAACCGGCAGGGATGAGCTTGCCGATGATGACATTTTCCTTCAGGCCGACCAGATGGTCCACCTTGCCCTTGATGGCGGCTTCCGTCAGGACCTTCGTCGTCTCCTGGAAGGAGGCAGCGGAGAGGAAGGATTCCGTCGCCAGAGAGGCCTTGGTGATGCCCATGAGGATCAGGGACTTCGTCGCCAGCTGCAGGTCCGTCTCCCCTGCGTCGATGCGGGCCTGGACCTTGGCGTTGGCGTCGTCAAACTCGAAGGCGTCGACGACTGTGCCGGAGAGGAGATCCGTATCGCCCGGCTCTTCGACCCGGACTTTCCGCATCATCTGGCGGATGATGACCTCGATGTGCTTGTCGTTGATATCGACGCCCTGCTGACGGTACACAGCCAGGACTTCCTGCGTCAGGTATTCCTGGACTGCTTCCACGCCAGAAATACGCAGCACGTCATGCGGCGAGAGCGCGCCATCGGTGATGCGGTCGCCCTTGTTGACCTTCTGGCCGTTTTCGACCCGCAGGCCGACGGAGTACGGCACCTGGTAGAGCTTCACCTCGCCGTCCTCGCCGGTGACGGTGATGCTGCGCAGTGCGGTACGATGGGTCTCGTCGATCTCGACGGTGCCGGAAATCTCGGAGATTGTCGCCATCTTCTTGGGCTTTCTGGCCTCGAACAGTTCTTCGACTCGAGGCAGGCCCTGGGTGATATCGTCACCGGCAACGCCGCCGGTGTGGAACGTACGCATGGTCAGCTGTGTGCCCGGCTCGCCGATGGACTGGGCCGCAATGATACCGACGGCTTCGCCCAAATTGACCAGCTCAGACGTCGCCAGGTTCATGCCGTAGCACTTGGCGCAGACGCCGCTGCGGGCCTTGCAGCCCAGGACCGTCCGGCAATAGACTCTGTGGATTCCGGCAGCCTCGAAGCGGTCGGCGTCCTCCGGCTGCATCATGACATCACTGGACTGCAGCAGGTTGCCCTCGCTGTCGTACAGGTCCTCAACCAGGAAGCGGCCGTGGATTCGGGAGGCGAAGGATTCGATGACCTGGCCCTTTTCCATATAAGCGCCCAGCCAGATGCCCTCCTTCGTCTTGCAGTCGGGCTCACGGATGATGACCTCCTGCGAGACATCGACCAGACGGCGGGTCAGGTAACCGGAGTCGGCGGTACGCAGCGCCGTATCGGTCAAGCCCTTTCGTGCGCCTCGAGAAGAGATGAAGTATTCCAGGACAGACAGTCCTTCACGGAAGTTTGCCTTGATGGGGATCTCAATGGTACGGCCGTTGGTATCGGCCATCAGGCCGCGCATACCGGCCAGCTGACGAATCTGGTTCATGGAACCACGGGCGCCGGAATCCGCCATCATGAAGATGGGGTTGAACCGGTCCAGGTTATCCTGCAGGGCGTCGGTGACGTCCTTGATCGTCTTTTCCCATTGCTTGACCGTCAGGCGATAGCGCTCGTCGTTGGTGATAAAGCCACGCTTATACTGGCGGTCGATCTTGACGACCTCCGCCTCGGCCTCGTGGATGAGTTCATATTTCCGCTCCGGGATTGCCATATCGGCAATGGAGACAGTGATCGCGCCGCGGGTGGAGTATTTGTAACCCAGGGCCTTGACCTTATCCAGCATCTCCGTCGCAATGGTAAACCCATGGACACGGATGCAGCGGTCAATGATCTTACCCAGCAGCTTTTTGCCGACGGTATCCGTCATCTCCAGGTCAAACATGTCGTCTTCCGTCTCGCGCTTTTTGAAGCCGAGGTCCTGGGGGATCGGGTCGTTGAAAATAAGCTGGCCGACTGTCGCGTCGATGACGCGGGACTTCTTGACACCGTCGATCATCCGCTCCACGCGGACCTTGATAGGCGCATGGATGCCGACGATATGATCCTTATAAGCCAGCATGACTTCGTCCACCGAGGAGAAGTAGCTGCCGTTGCCCGGCTCGTCCTCGCGGACGTAGGTCAGGTAGTAGGTACCCAGGATCATATCCTGCGTCGGGACTGTGACGGGCTTGCCGTCCTGCGGGCGCAGCAGGTTGTTGGCCGAGAGCATCAGCATTCTGGCCTCTGCCTGGGCCTCGGCAGACAGCGGGACATGGACTGCCATCTGGTCGCCGTCGAAGTCGGCGTTGAACGCGGTGCAGCACAGGGGGTGCAGCTTGATGGCGCGGCCCTCGACCAGCACCGGCTCAAAGGCCTGGATGCCAAGGCGGTGCAGCGTCGGTGCGCGGTTCAGCATGACCGGGCGGTCCTTGATGATATCCTCCAGGGCGTCCCAGACTTCCGTCTTGCCCTTGTCGATCATTTTCTTGGCGGACTTGATATTGTTGGCCAGGCCGTCCTCCACCAGCTTTTTCATGACGAACGGGCGGAAGAGCTCGATGGCCATTTCCTTCGGCAGGCCGCACTGGTACAGCTTCAGCTCCGGGCCGACAACGATAACGGAACGGCCAGAGTAGTCGACACGCTTGCCAAGCAGGTTCTGGCGGAAACGGCCCTGCTTGCCCTTGAGCATATCGGACAGCGACTTGAGGGCACGGTTATTGGCACCGGTCACGGCGCGGCCGCGGCGGCCATTGTCGATCAAAGCGTCGACCGCTTCCTGCAGCATACGCTTTTCGTTGCGGATGATGATATCCGGCGCATTGAGCTGGATCAGCCGCTTGAGGCGGTTGTTCCGGTTGATGACCCGGCGATAGAGATCGTTCAGGTCAGACGTTGCGAAGCGGCCGCCGTCGAGCTGGACCATGGGGCGCAGCTCCGGGGGGATGACCGGCAGCGCATCCATGATCATCCAGGTGGGATCGTTGCCGGAAATCCGGAATGCTTCCACGACCTCCAGGCGCTTGATGATGCGCAGCTTCTTCTGGCCGGAGGCCGTTTTCAGCTCACTGCGCAGCTGCTCGGAAAGAGACTCCAAGTCGATATCCGCCAGCAGCTTCTTGACAGACTCCGCGCCCATACCAGCGTCGAAATCGTCCTCATATTTTTCCCGCATGTCGCGGTATTCTTTTTCTGTCAGGATCTGATTCTTCATCAGAGGCGCATCGCCGGGATCCGTGACGATATAAGACGCAAAGTACAGGAC
>CAUBQU010000182.1 GCA_958438185.1 uncultured Oscillospiraceae bacterium | reverse complement strand
TTTTCGCCCTCTCACCATAGGCTAGCAGTGGCCTTTATTTTTCAGAAAGGAAGCGCTGCCAATGGAACCGATCCCCATGCCGGCCTCTATGCCGGCCTCTATGCCGGCCTCTACGCCAGCCCCTGTACCGGACCCTATCCCAACCCCTGCACCGGCCCCCGTAAAGCCGGAAGACCCGGCCCTGGCCGCTACAAAAATTTATGACCGCCCCCTGCTCCCGCCGCAAGAACCGTTCCATTTTAATGATGCATTCGATGGACTGGGCGAGCCGGACAGGCGGCCTGCTTCCCCGCCCCGCAGCCGCCCCTGGATCGCGCAGCTTCTGGTCTGCGCCCTGCTGTGCTGCGGCGCGCTGGCCTGCCGTTTTTTCTATCCCGCCGGGTGCCAGACGCTGCGCAGTTGGATCGTCGGCACCGGGCAGGAGCCCCTGCAGATCGCCGTCAGCGGCTTTGACCAGGCCCTGCGCAACGGCCGCCCGGTCGCAGAAGCCTTCGCCGTCTTTTACGATGAGATCACCGCGCCTGCGCCTTAGCGTCACGCCCGCCGCCATCGCCCTGGGCTGCTGCTGGCTGTGCCTGAATCCCGGCGGGCTGCTCGGGCCATTTCTGCTGGGCGTCGCCTGCCATGAGGCGGGACATCTTGCAGCGCTGCGCCTGCTGGGCGTCCCCGTTACGGCGCTGCGCGTCACAGCGCTGGGCTGCATTCTGGAAACGGGGGCCATGTCCTATCGTGCGGAGGCGTGCTGCGCGGCTGCCGGGCCTGCCGCCAGCCTGCTTGTCTGCCTGCTGCTGCCGCGGCTACTCCCCCGGACAGCGCTGATCAGCCTGCTGCTGGCGGCGGGCAACCTGCTCCCCCTCTGGCCGCTGGACGGCGGGCGCATTCTCCTTGCCGTCGCATCACAGCATCTGCCGCTGGCCCAGGCGCAGCGATTGAGCCGCATCTGTGCCGCCCTCACCCTCGCGCTTTGCTGGGCGCTGGCAATTTTTGCCGCCTGCCGCCTGCATCTGGGGCTCTGGCCTCCGCTTTTGGCCGCCAGCCTGCAGCTTCGGGCAGGCCGCGCCCTGCAAAGCGAAAAATTTCTTGCAAAAAAACCTGGCTGCCGCTACAATAAAAAGAAATACCCAAGAATACACAAGAAATCACGCTGCGGCCTCCCGCAGCGGCAGAAGGAGCAGCCATGACCGATCAACTGGCCCGCATCTTGCCGGGCGTGCAGAAACCCGCCCGGTATGTCGGCGGAGAATATAATGAGATCATCAAAGACAAGCAGTCCGTCACGACCCGCGTCGCGTTCTGCTTCCCGGACACCTATGAGATCGGCATGTCCAACTTGGGCATGCGCATTTTATACGGCATCATGAACGAGATGCCCGGCGTCTGGTGCGAGCGCGTCTTCGCCCCCTGGGGCGATATGGACGCAGCCCTGCGGGCGCATCAGCTGCCGCTCTTTGCCCTGGAGAGCAAGGACCCGCTGACGGCGTTTGACATCATCGCCTTCACCATCGGCTACGAGATGAGCTATACCAACATTCTCAACATGCTGCAGCTGGCCGGTATCCCGCTGCGCTCTGCCGACCGGCCGGGGCTCGACCAGCTCGTCATCGCCGGGGGCACCTGCGCCTATAACCCGGAGCCCCTGGCCGATTTTATTGACCTCTTCAGCCTGGGCGAGGGTGAGGACCTGACCCGGGAGCTGCTTTCGCTCTACCAAACCGCCCAGACGGGTCACTGGTCCAAGCAGCAGTACCTGGCCGAGGCCGCCAAGCTGGAGGGCGTCTATATTCCCGCGTTTTATACCCATACCTACGGGCCGGACGGCGCCTTGACCGCCATCACCCCGGCGCCCGGCGCGCCGAAAACCGTCCGCAAGCGCATTGTGCAGGACCTGGACGCCGCGTATTACCCGACGAAAACCATCGTCCCCTCGACGGAGATCGTCCATGACCGCTCAAATCTGGAGGTCATGCGGGGCTGCATCCGGGGCTGCCGGTTCTGCCAGGCGGGCTTTTGCTATCGCCCTGTCCGGCCCCGCAGCGCCGCGACGCTGCTGGAGCAGGCAAAAGAAATGCTACTCGATTCCGGCAACCACGAGATCACCCTCTCCTCCCTCTCCACTTCAGACTATAAGCAGCTGGAGCCGCTTGCCAGCGACCTGCTGGATTTCTGCACCCCGCGAAAGATCAATATCTCCCTGCCCTCCCTGCGGGCGGACAACTTCTCCGATTCCCTGATGCAAAAGCTGCAGAAAGTCCGCAAAAGCGGCCTGACTTTCGCTCCGGAAGCCGGGACACAGCGCCTGCGGGACGTCATCAACAAGAACGTCACCGAGGAGGAGATCCTCACGACCTGCGCCACCGCCTTTGCCGGCGGCTGGAACAACGTCAAGCTGTATTTCATGCTGGGCCTCCCGACGGAGACGGACGAGGATGTGCTAGGTATCGCGGAGCTGGTCTACAAGGTCATCAAGACCTGGAAGGCCCACGCATCCAACAAAAAGCGGGGCCTGCGGGTCCATGTCTCGACGGCGTTCTTTGTGCCAAAGCCCTTCACCCCCTTCCAGTGGGAGCAGCAGGACACGATGGAGGAATACCGTCGCAAGACGCAGCTTTTGAAAAATGCCATGCCGTCCAAGAGTGTGGAGTACAACTGGCACGACGCGAAGCTGAGCCAGCTCGAAGCCGTTCTGGCCCGGGGCGACCGCCGCCTCTGCCGCGTCCTGGAAGCCGCCGTGGCCCGGGGCGTCAAGCTCGACGGCTGGGACGAATACTTTGACTACGACGCCTGGATGGCCGCCTTCGCCGTCTGCGGCATCGACCCAGCGTTCTATACGACCCGGGGCTATCAGGAGGCCGAAGTCCTCCCCTGGGACACCATCGACGTCGGCGTCAGCAAAGCGTTCCTGGCAAAGGAACGGGCCCAGGCCTATGCGGGCCAGGTCACGCCGGACTGCCGCACCCAATGCAGCGGCTGCGGCGCAAATCAGCTTCTGAAGGGAGGGTGCTGCGATGCATAAGCGGCTGCTATTTGCCAAGGAGGGCGACGCGATCTGGATCTCCCATCTGGACCTGATGCGGGTCTTTCAGCGGGCCTTTCGCCGGGCCGGGATGCTCCTGCGCCACTCCCAGGGCTACACGCCCCACGCCTATGTCTCCATCCTGCTGCCGATGTCCGTCGGCGTCTCGAGCCAGTGCGAGGTCTTAGACTATGAGCTGGACCCTGGCGATACGACGCCGGAGGCCGAGATCCCCGCAAAGCTGAACGCCTGTCTGCCCGCCGGGATCCGCATCTTGGAAAGCTATGAGGGCGAGAAAAAAGCCGGGAAGCTAGGCTTCCTGCAGGCCCGGCTAGACCTGGAATACGACAGCGGCAACGCCCCGTCCTGCCGGGATGATATCGCCGCCCTGTTCCAGCGCCCCAGCCTGCTTTTGACGAGAAAGACAAAGCGCGGCGAAGCGGAGGTCGATCTACTCCCGATGCTGCGCCGCTTTGACCTGACCGTCGCAGGCGATCACCTGCTGCAGGCCGACTGCCTCGTCTGCGCCCAGGACCCTGCCCTGAACCCGCAGCTCCTGCTGAACGCCATCGCGCACTATCTGCCGGACGCCGCCCCCAGCTTTGCCAAGATTCACCGCGTCGAGATCTTCGACCGCGACGGCGCAGTATTCCGCTAAGACACGCCACATAGGACAAAGTCCCTCTGCCAAATTTGGCAGAGGGACTT
>CAUBQU010000181.1 GCA_958438185.1 uncultured Oscillospiraceae bacterium | reverse complement strand
CGGCTTTGGCGGGGGCTCTGAGCATGGAAAAGACCTGTGTCATGGGCCTTGCCATGGGGACGAGTGAAGCCGTCGGCTATGTAGACCGGCAGGGCAATGTCCTGGGGTGGTTCAATGAGCTGGCCTTTGCGCCGGTGGATCTGAACGAGCAGGCCATGGCCGACGAATGGTCGACAGACCGGGGTGTCGGCTGCAAATACTTCTCGCAGGATGCGGTCATCAAGCTGGCGGACCGGGCAGGTCTGTCGCTGGACGCGGCGGCGACTCCGGCGGAGAAGCTCAAGGCTGTGCAGGACCTGGTCCAGGCCGGCGATGAGCGGGCGATGCAGATTTTCACGGATATCGGCTGCTATCTGGCCCATACCATCGAGCTGTACGCGCATTTTTATGATATTTCCTATCTCATCGTGCTGGGCCGCGTGATGTCCGGCCGCGGCGGTGAGCTGATTTTGGCGCAGTGCCAGCGGGTGCTGCAGGAAGAATATCCGGCCCTGGCGGCGTCTGTCCATGTCATGCTGCCGGATGAGAAGACAAGACGGGTCGGCCAGTCTGTTGCGGCGGCCAGCCTGCCGGAGTGCAAGCGCAGCTGAGCTTGCCGCACTTGGAGGAATACGATGCAGTTTACGAATGCCAATATCTTTACCCGTGATTTTACGTTCCGCTGGGGCAGCTTCTGCGTGGAGGACGGGAAATTCACACGTGTTCTTGCAGAAGAAAAGGCTGCGGCGGACGCTGTCGATCTGCAGGGCGCTTATGTCATCCCCGGCCTGATCGATGTGCATAATCACGGAAATTCCAACGCCGATTTTTCCGACGGCAGCTATGAGGGCCTCGTCAAAATGGCGCGCTATCTTGCAAAAAACGGCATTACGTCGTTTGCGCCGGCCTCTATGACGCTGCCGTATGAGACGCTGGCCAAAGCATTTGCCACGGCGCGGACTCTAGTGGATGAAGCGCCTGCGGGCTGCGCTGCCCTCCGGGGCATCCAGATGGAGGGGCCGTTTTTCAGCGAGAAGAAAAAGGGCGCGCAGAACGGCGCTTACTTGAAGGACCCGGATTTTGCAGCGTTTCGGAAGCTGCAGGAGGGCTGCGGCGGCCTTATTAAGATCGTCGACGTCGCGGCGGAGCTGCCGGGGGCGGTGGAATTTACTGCTCAGGCCAAGGAGCTGAGCAATGTCTCCATTGCCCACTCGGATTCGGATTACGAGCATGCGCTGGCAGTGTTTGAGGCCGGCGCCCGGCACCTGACGCATCTGTACAACGCCATGCCGCCGATCCATCACAGAAAGCCCGGTATCATCGGCGCGGCCAGCGAGTGCCAGTGGGTGCAGGCGGAGCTCATCTGCGACGGCATCCATGTCCACCCCAGCGCGATCCGGATGGCCTTCCGGCTCTTCCCGGGGCGGATGGTCCTCATCTCTGACGCGCTGCGCTGCTGCGGTATGCCCGACGGCGAATATGAGCTGGGCGGCCAGCCTGTCTTCCTGCAGGGCAAGACCTGTACGCTGGCGGACGGGACCCTGGCGGGTTCTGTGACGAATCTCTATGACTGCATGTGCAACGCCATCTCCTACGGTATCGCGCCGGAGGAGGCGGTCCGCGCGGCGACCTGGAATCCGGCCTGCGCACTGGGCGTGGAAAACGAAGTCGGCGCCATTGCCGATGGGATGCAGGCGGACTTCGTTGTCTGCGGCGAAAACTGGGCGCGGCAGGCGGTGTATCTGGCGGGCCAGGCGCTCTGAGCGTGTGCTAGCCTGCACTGCTGCGGCGTGCCGGAGCGGGCTGTAGGACAAAGCATATGTATGATGATGTTATATTATAACGTAGGAGACCCGGTGCAGCGTGCTGTGCCGGGTCCTGTCTGCCGCTGGGGCGCTGGGCTGCGCCCGGTGCGGTGCAAAGGAGGGAAGTATGCGAAAACAAAAAGAGAAGACGGAGCTTCAGCTGTTTTTTACATTTTTTAGGCCCCACTGGAAGCTTTTTGCATTGGATCTGAGCTGCGCGCTGCTGGTCGCGCTGGTCGACCTGGCGTTTCCACTGGTCTCCCGGGCGGCGATGTATGACCTGCTGCCGAACCAGAAGTATCACACATTTTTTGTTATCATGGTCATCGTCGTCGCGGCGTATTTGGTCCGGACGGTGCTGTATTACATCCTGTGCTACTGGGGCCATACGTTTGGTGTGCGGGTCGAGGCGGATATCCGGCAGTCGCTGTTTCGGCATTTGCAGACCATGGGCTTTGACTTCCTGGACCGCAACCGGACAGGCCAGCTGATGAGCCGCCTGACCAGTGATCTGTTTGAACTGACGGAGCTTGCTCACCACGGCCCGGAGGATATCCTGATCTCCGTGGCGACGATCGTCGGGGCGCTGATCGTGATGTTCCGCATCCAGTGGCGGCTGGCGCTGGTGGTGCTGGTGATCGTGCCGCTGATGCTGGTGGTCGTCATCGCCCGGCGCAAGGCGATGCGTCGGGCCTCGGCGGCGGTGAAGCAGAAGACGGCGGAGATCAACATCGAGATCGAGTCGAGCCTCTCCGGCTTCCGGACGGCCAAGGCTTTCGCCAATGAGGCCCAGGAGCGGCAGAAATTTGACGCGGCTAATGACCGCTTCCGGACCTCCAAAAGTCTGTTTTTCCGGGAGATGGGCCTGTTTTTGGCGGCGATGGAGCTGCTGATCTCGATGCTCTCCGTGGCGATCATCGCCGCAGGCGGCTGGCTCATTATGCGTGACCAGTTGGATTATCGGGATCTCATTACTTTCTCCCTTTACGTGACGACATTTATCAACCCCATTCGGAAGCTGGCGAATTTCTCCGAGCTGTTTGCCAACGGCTTTGCCGGGCTACACCGGTTCGCGAAGCTGATGCGCACCAAGCCCAGCATCGTCGATGCGCCGGACGCCGTGCAGACCTGCGCACCGGAAGGGGAAATCTGCCTGGAGCATGTCGGCTTCTCCTATGATGGGGAGCTGCCGGTGCTGCGGGATGTCTCGCTGCGGGTGGAGCCGGGGCAGACGGTGGCCATCGTCGGCCCCTCCGGCGGCGGCAAGACGACGCTGTGCCAGTTGATCCCCCGCTTCTACGATGTGACCAGCGGCGCCATCACCATCGACGGGGTCGATGTGCGGCACATTGCCCAGGACGCACTGCACCGCAGCATTGGCATCGTGCAGCAGGATGTCTTCCTCTTTGCCGGGAGCATTCTGGAGAATATCCGCTACGGGCGTCCGGAGGCCAGCCGCGCCGAGGTAGAGGAGGCGGCCCGGAAGGCGGAGATCTATGACGATATCTGCGCCATGCCCCAGGGCTTTGATACCTATGTCGGCGAGCGGGGGTCGCTGCTGTCCGGCGGGCAGAAGCAGCGGATCTCCATTGCGCGGATCTTCTTGAAGGACCCGGCGATCCTGATCCTGGACGAGGCGACCTCGGCGCTGGATTCCGTCACGGAGCGGAAGATCCAATCCGCGTTTGACGCCCTGGCCCAGGGGCGTACAACGCTGATCATCGCCCACCGCCTCTCAACGGTCAGCGGTGCGGACCGGATCATCGTCGTTGAAAATGGCTGCATCACAGAATCGGGCCGTCACGCGGAGCTGATGGCGCGGGAGGGGACCTACAGCGCGCTGTATCGCACGCAGCGCCTGCTGGATTAAAAATTTTGCATTTTGGCGGCAAGAAAACAGAGGAAAGAACGCCGCGGGATGGGGTAGAACGCCCTCGTTCCGCGGCGTTTTTTCTTCACACTTTTTTGGACACGAACAAGGGAATGCGATGAA
>CAUBQU010000180.1 GCA_958438185.1 uncultured Oscillospiraceae bacterium | reverse complement strand
CCATCATAGTCTATCTCCTCTGCTCTAGCAATATTTTTTGGGAAAAAATCCAGTGGAAAAATAAAATTTGTATTTCCACGAAAAACACTTGCATTTTTCTCGGAAACAATATATCATAGTCTTATCGAAAATGCAAGAAAAAGATTGGAGAAATTTCTATGAACTATCAAAGCACCCGTAACGACGCCTTGACCGCCACGGCGACCGCGGCAGTCCTCAAGGGGATCGCCCCGGACGGCGGCTTATATATTCTGAAAAACCTCAAGGATCTCCCCTTCGATTGGCAGAGCGTCCTTGCCTGCGACACCCAGGGTATGGCCAGCAAGATCCTCGGCTTCCTGCTGCCGGAGTATGAAGCCATGCCCCAGCTCGTGCAAAAGGCCTACACCGGCAAATTTGAGACAGAGGACCTGACGCCGGTCGTCCCGGTGGGCGAGGATTATATTCTCGAGCTCTTCCGTGGGCCGACCTCGGCGTTTAAAGATGTCGCTCTGTCCATGCTGCCCCAGCTCATCACGGCGGCCCGCCGCCAGGAGGGCATCTCCGACGAGGTCGTTATCCTGACCGCCACCTCCGGCGACACCGGCAAAGCCGCGCTGGAAGGCTTCCACGATGTGGACGGCACGCGTATCATCGTCTTCTACCCTGAAGGCGGCGTCTCCAAGGTCCAGCGCGCCCAGATGGTCACGCAGGCGGGCAAGAATGTCTGCGTCTGCGCCGTCCGCGGCAATTTTGACGACGCCCAGACCGGCGTCAAAAACGCCTTCGCTGCCTGCGAGGATCCGGCCCTGCTGGCCGGGAAGGGCGTGCGCCTTTCTTCGGCCAATTCCATCAACATCGGCCGCCTGGCACCGCAGGTCGTCTACTATTTTAAAGCATATGCCGATCTTGTCAAGGCTGGCCGGATCCAGGCGGGCGACAAAGTCGATTTCGTCGTCCCGACAGGCAACTTCGGCGATATCCTGGCGGGCTACTTCGCCAAATACATGGGCCTGCCGGTCGGCACCCTCGTCTGCGCGTCCAATGCCAATGACGTCTTGACCGATTTCATCCACACCGGCTGCTATGACCGCCGCCGCCCGTTCCACAAGACGGTCTCCCCGTCCATGGATATCCTCGTCTCCAGCAATCTGGAGCGGCTTTTGTTCCTGCTTTCCGGCTGCGACGCAGGTCTTGTCGCTTCTTATATGAAGCAGCTCAAAGAGGACGGGCACTATCAGATCACCGACGCAATGCTGCGCCAGCTGCAAAGCGAATTCTGGGCCGGCTGCTGCGATGATACCGGGACCGCCCAGGCCATCCGGGATGTCTGGCAGCAGCACCACTACCTGTGCGACACGCATACCGCCGTCGCCTGGAATGTGGCCCAGCAGTATAAAAAGGCTGCGCAGCCGAAGAACCCGGTCGTCATCCTCTCGACGGCTTCGCCGTACAAATTCCCGGTGGCCGTCCTCGGCGCCATCGGCGGCGATACCCAGGGCGACGAATTTGACATCATGGACCGCCTGCACGCCATGACCGGCGTCCCCGTCCCAGCAAATCTTGCCAGCCTGCGGGACAAAGCCGCCCTGCACCAGGACGTCATCGACAAAGATGAGATCCTCTCCTATGTCCTGCAAAAGGTCTCGGAGAAGACCTGGCATTAAAAAAGGGGGCTCAACCATGAAATATATCCTTTTGATCGGCGACGGCATGGCCGACAATCCCGTTCCCGAGCTGGGCGGAAAAACGCCCCTGGAAGCGGCAGACAAGCCGTTTTTGGACAGCCTTTGTGAAAAATCCCTGCTGGGCAGCGTCAGCAATGTTCCCGCCCAGCTGCCGCCGGGGAGCGACACGGCGATCCTCTCCATCTTCGGCTGCGACCCCAACCGGTACTTCACCGGCCGCAGCCCGCTGGAGGCCGCAGGCTGCGGCTTTACCGTCGCGCCAGGCGAGATCAGCTACCGCTGCAATATGGTCGCCCTGTCCGACGGGGAGACGCCCTGGGGCGAGCGCAGGATCCTCTCCCACAACGCCGGGAACATCGACGGTGAGAGCTCCATCGCCCTCATCACCTGGCTGCTGGCGGACCCAGAATTTAAAGCGGGCTGCGACGCCATCGGCCTGCGCATCGAGCCGACAGACTCCTTCCGGCATATCGCCGTGCAGCACGGCGGCTCGACAGCGGGTATGCTGGCCGCGCCGCCCCACGACCACCTGGGTGAACCCATCGGCCCCCTGGTCATGCACGGCAGCGAAAATGCCGACGCCCTGCGGGCGTTGATGCAGCTGGCCACCCAAAAGCTGGACCATCACCCCATCAACGAGCAGCGCCGCGCAGACGGCAAGCTCCCGGCCAACGGCATCTGGTTCTGGGCTGAGGGCACCGCTGTGCAGCTGCCGGACTTTGCCGCCCGCAATGGGCACACCGGCTCTGTCATCAGCGCCGTCCCGCTGGTCCACGGCATCGCGTCGCTGTGCGGCCTCAAGCCGGTCCATATCCCCGGCGCCACCGGCGAGATCGACACGAACTACGCCGGAAAAGTCGCCGCGGCCATCGCCTGCCTGCAATCGGAGGACGATTTCCTGGCCATCCACATCGAAGCGCCGGACGAAGCCACCCACAATGGCCGCCTGGACCATAAGCTTCTGGCCATTCACCAGCTGGACGAGCTGGTGACCAAGCCCGTCGTCACCTGGCTGCGGGAAAACGGGGTGGACTTCCGCCTACTGGTCCTCTCGGACCACAAGACCCTGATGCGCACCCGGGGCCACGACGGCGACCCGGTCCCCTTCTTCCTCTACGACAGCACCGCCGAGCGCCCCTGCGGCCTGGCCTATACGGAGGAAAACGGCAAGACTGGCCCGTATCTCCCCGCAGGCACCGCTCTAATGGACCTGCTCTTCGGCAAAGAATAACAAATGTTCAAAACGTGCGATGCCCGAATGCATCGCACGTTTTTGAGACTGCCCGCTCCCACGGGCATAACAAGAAAGGAGCCCCTTCCCATGGAATTTTGGAAAATGAACGGCGCAGGCAACGATTTTATCGTCATCGACAACCGCACCCTGCACTACAGCCAGGAACAATTGGCAGACCTTGCCCGGACTGTCTGCCACCGGCATCTGTCCATTGGCGCCGACGGCCTGATGGCCGTGGACATGCCCCAGGCGGGCGGCGATTACCGGATGCTGTTTTTTAACTCTGACGGCTCCATCGGCGAGATGTGCGGCAACGGCGCCCGCTGCATCTGCCGCTACGGCTTCGAGACGGGCCTGGCCGGCGAGACCCAGCGGGTCGAGACAACGGCCGGCCTCGTCACCGGCCAGCGGATCGACCGGCAGCAGTACCGCATCCGCCTGAACGACCCGACGACCCTGACGATGGATTTTCCCCTGCAGGCATGCGGGAAGGAATACCGCATGGCCTACGTTGAGCTGGGCGACCCGGGGCTGCCCCACGCCGTCGTCGAAATGCCCGGCCTGCAGGCACTGTCCTTTGACGAGCTACGCCCGCTGGGCAAGGCTCTGCGCAGTCACCCCGCCTTCCCCAAGGGCGCGAATGTGAATTTCTATGATTTGATCGGCCCCGACCATCTGGTGGAAAAGACCTTTGAGCGGGGCGTGGAGGATTTCACCTACGCCTGCGGGACCGGCACCGGCAGCGTCGTCACGATTCTGACGCTCCAGGGCGCGGTCAGCGGCAAGCATGTCCAGGTCGATGTTCCCGGCGGTACGCTGTATGTGGATATCGACCGCCAGGACTTCGCCATCCGCAGCCTTTATCTGACCGGCCCGACGAATATCGTCTGCCAGGGCACAATC
>CAUBQU010000179.1 GCA_958438185.1 uncultured Oscillospiraceae bacterium | reverse complement strand
ATACTACGACCGGGAGAAAATTTTCTCCCCGGCCTATCGCAATCCCGAAAACAACTACCGCATGTACCGCTTTGACCAGGTCTACGGCCTGGCTCTCATCTGCTACCTGCGAAAGCTGGGCTTTTCCATCGCCCAAGTCAAAAACTATCTCAATCTGCATGACAGCAGCGGCGCGATCCAGGAGCTGAAAAAGCAATCGACCCTCCTGCAGCAGCAATGCCAGAAAATGCTGGCCATGGACGAGGTCCTGCAGCGCAAGCTCCAGTATGTCGAGCAGCAGCTTGAGCAGATGGAGCTGGGCCAGGCGTCGATCCAAACGCTGCCGGAGCGAAAATACATCCCCCTGGGGGAGGAGGCAACGCTGTACCAAAACGAGATCTTCTATTTTTACCCGACCATCGCTTTTGTGCAGGACGCGCCGTCGGGCCAGCCGCGGATCTCCTTCGGCGCTTATCTGGAGCCCTCCCAGTCTGTCCCGGTGCGCTACCTGGAGCAGGTCGAGACGCTGCCTGCCATGCAGGTGCTCTGCGCCCGCTTCCAGGGCACGTATCCCGACGCCATCGACTTTGGCTGCCAGCTCCGCCGCGCCCACCCCGAGCTGCCACTGTCCGACGATGCGCTGCATTTCAATATCGTCGACCAATTTATTGAAACGGCGCAGGAGAATTATATCACGGAAATTCAGATCCCGATCCTAAGCGCTTAAGCACACTGGCCGCCCCGGCCTAAGGTTTGCCATTTTGCATCTGGCGGGCCTTAGGCTGGGGGCTTTCGCGCTGCGGATAGAAAAAGGGCGCGCTGCAGCGAGTCTGCAACGCGCCCAGATGCGGAGAAGCACCGGCCTGACCGGTCGCCCGCCCCTATTCGGGCATCCAGTGGACCGGTGCGGCAGCCCGGTGTGAGCGGGAAACCGGGCCGCAGGCGGCATCGCCGCCAAAGGAGGTTGGGAGAACACAGGAAGCAAGCCTGTCATAAGCTGCCAATCGCATTGCGTAAAAAGTGCGATGTCCAGGAAGAACAAACATGATCCGCGCGTCTGACATGCGCTCTCACCCGCCGCCAAAGTCTCCGTGCCTTTGTAGGCCAAAGCGGAACCAGGGGGGTGCTGCCCCACCGGTACGGCAGCCTCGGCAGCGCCTCCCATTTATGCGCCGCTCTGATTCGCCGTTTTCCGTTTTGCTTGGCTTCTATCTGCAGTGTACTGCATATACCAACTATATTGTCAACCCCTTTCTCGGTTATTTTTACGTCAAAACAAGAAAATCCCCGTTTTCGATTGGACAAATTCACGAAGCTATGGTAAAATCGAGCCATCAAACTACAAAGGAAAGGGCGGCATTTTTATGGCACAGCAGGAAAGCTACGTCGGCAAGATCAATCGAAAGCTTGCAAACAAGCGCCGGATTATCGAGGCAGCCTCCGGGCGGGAAAAAGCGGATCTGGTCCTGAAAAACGCGACGTATGTCAACGTATTCTCCAACGAACTATGCACGGCAAATATCGCCTGCGCCAATGGGCTGATCGTCGGCATCGGCGACTATGCCGGGGAGCAGGAGTTGGACCTCACTGGTAAGATCGTCTGCCCCGGGTTTCTGGATGCCCATATCCACCTGGAGAGCAGCATGGTTTCCCCGACAGAATTTGTTAAAGCCGTCCTGCCCCACGGGACGACGACCGTCGTCACAGATCCCCATGAGATCACCAACGTCATGGGGACAGACGGTATCGAGTATATGCTCCAGGCAACAGAGGGCCTACCGGTGGATGTGCGGTTCATGCTGCCCTCCTGCGTCCCGGCCACGCCGATGGACGAAGCCGGAGCCACGCTGGACTACCGGACCATCGACATGTTCTATGACTATCCCCGCGTCCAGGGCCTGGCGGAGATGATGAATTACATCGGCGTCATCCGAGGCGATGAAGAGGTCATCAAAAAGATCGTCGCCGCCCAGGCACATCATAAAAAGATCGACGGCCATGCCCCGGGCCTGACCGGCAAGGAGCTGGATACCTATATCGCCGCCGGTGTCTACTCCGACCACGAGTGCGCCGACCTGGACGACGCGCTGCGGAAGCTCCAGCGGGGCCAGTTTATCATGATCCGCGAGGGCACTGCCGCCCGGAATCTCGAGGCGCTGGCGCCGCTGCTCAACTGGAAATACCATGAGCGCTGCATGTTCTGCTGCGACGACCGGCACCCCAATGATCTCCTTTCCAAGGGCCATATCGACGATATCATCCGCCAGGCCATCAACCGCTACGGCGTCGACCCGATCATCGCCGTCAAGGCTGCCTGCCATCACGCGGCCCGCTACTTCCTGCTCAATAACCGGGGCGCCATCGCCCCCGGCTACCTGGCAGACCTGGTCGTCGTGGATAATTTCCAGGATTTCCAGGTGGAAAAGGTCTTTAAAAAGGGAAAATTGATGTTCGACGGCCAGCAGGTTGCCCCGTTCGATCCCCCGCAGATTGACCCGCACCTAGTCGCCCAGGCGCACCACACGTTCCGCGTCGCCCCCCTCACGGCGGACGACTTCGCGACCCTGCGCCAGCGTGCCATGCTCGGCATGGTCCCCGGCGAGATCATCACGACGGACAACGGCTACGCCGACCATATTGACCCCGCGCAGGATATTCTGAAAATCGCCGTCATCGAACGCCACAAGGGCACCGGGCACATCGGCCTGGGCTATCTGCAGGGCTATGGCCTGAAATCCGGCGCGGTGGCAACCTCAGTCTCCCACGACAGCCATAATATCATCGTCGTCGGCGCAAACGAGGCGGATATGGCCTTTGCTGCCAACCAGGTCGTCGCATCCGGCGGCGGCATCGTCGTGGCGGACGGGGGCCGCATCACCGGCCAGGTCGTGCTGGAGATCGCAGGGCTGATGAGTGAGGGCAGCCTGCCCCAGGTCAACGCGCGGCTGGAGCAAGCGAAGGCCGCCGCCTTCCGCCAGGGCGTCAACACCGGAATCGACCCGTTTATGACGCTCTCGTTCATGTCCCTGCCGGTCATCCCGCAGCTGCGGCTGACGACCCGGGGCGTGATTGACGTGGCAACGCAGCAATATCTGTAACGCAGGCGCTTTACAAAGGGCGGAAATCCCGGTATAATGGAAAAAACAAGAATTCGGCGCGCCTTGCGCCTATGAGGTGAACCACTTGACAGATCGCGCAAAAATCAGAAATTTTTCGATCATTGCCCATATTGACCACGGCAAATCCACCCTAGCGGACCGCCTGCTGGAGGAGTGCAATACCATTGACAAGCGGGAAATGGAGGACCAGATCCTGGACTCCATGGACCTGGAGCGGGAGCGCGGCATCACGATTAAAGCCCGCGCCGTCCGCCTGCAGTACCAGGCCGACGACGGCGAGACGTATATTCTAAACCTGATCGACACGCCAGGCCACGTGGACTTCAACTACGAGGTCTCCCGGAGCCTGACAGCCTGCGAGGGCGCGGTCCTTGTCGTGGACGCCTCCCAGGGCGTCGAGGCCCAGACACTGGCCAACACGTATCTGGCCATCGACAACGACCTGGAGGTCCTGCCGGTCATCAACAAGATCGACCTGCCCGCTGCCCGGCCCCAGGAGGTCAAGCAGGAGGTAGAGGATATCATCGGCATCCCCGCCATGGACGCGCCGGAGATCTCCGCCAAAAACGGGATCAATATCCACGCCGTGCTGGAGATGATCGTGCACGGCATCCCCGCCCCCCAGGGCGACCCGGCTGCGCCGCTGCAGGCCCTGATCTTTGACAGCCAGTACGACTCCTACCGCGGCGCGATTGTCGACATGCGCGTGGTCAAC
>CAUBQU010000178.1 GCA_958438185.1 uncultured Oscillospiraceae bacterium | reverse complement strand
CAGAGCAGCAGCTCGTCGAATTTTGCCAGGCGCTGATCCGGACTCCCAGCCTTTCCGGCCAGGAGGAGCAGGTCGCCCGGCTCATCCAGAAGACGATGCTGCAGGAGGGCTTTGACGAAGCGGTGATCGACCGCTATGGCAGTGTGCTGGGCTGCCTCCGTGGCAACCGGCCCGGGAAAACCGTCCTGCTGGACGGGCATATCGACACCGTCGATCTGTCGGACCGCAGCCTGTGGCAGCACGACCCGTACGGCGCTGAGCTGGTGGACGGGAAGATTTACGGCCGCGGCACTTCGGATATGAAGGGCAGCGTCGCGGCGATGGTCATGGCGGCAGCGGGGTTTGCAAAGGCCCACGGTCATGATTTTGCCGGGACGGTCTACGTCTCCTGCACGGTCCATGAGGAGTGCTTCGAGGGCGTCTCCTCCCGGAATATCACCAAGCTCTGCCATCCGGACTGCGTGATCGTCGGCGAGGCAACCAGTACGACGCTGAAGATCGGCCAGCGGGGCCGGGCGGAGGTCGTGCTGGAGACGAAGGGCAAGAGCTGCCACTCCTCCAATCCGGACGAGGGCGTCAACGCCGTCTATTTGATGACAGAGCTCATCCAGGAGATCCGAAAGCTTTCCGCGCCGGAGCATCCGGTCCTGGGCAAGGGTATTTTGGAGCTGACGGATATCGTCTCCTCCCCGTACCCCGGTTCGTCCGTCGTGCCGGAGTATTGCCGCGCCACGTTTGACCGCCGCCTGCTGGTGGGGGAGACGGAGCGGGATGTCCTGCAGCCGCTGGAGGCGCTCATTGCGCGGGTGCAGGCTCGGGTCCCGGCCCTGCAGGCGCGTGTTTATCTTGCCACCGGCACCGCGCCGTGCTGGACGGGCGATACCATCGAAGCGCCCCGCTTCTTCCCGGCGTGGCTGCTGCCGGAGGACCATTGGCTGGTCCAGTCGGTTTCCCAGGGCCTGCGGGAGGCGGGCATTGAAGCGCCGATCTCCCACTACGACTTCTGCACCAACGGCAGCCACTTCTGCGGCGAGGCCCAGATCCCGACGGTCGGCTTCGGTCCCTCGCTGGAGACGTTGGGCCATGTCATCGACGAATACATCGAAGTAACGCAGCTGACCAAATCCTACCACGGCTTTATCAGCATTCTGGAGAAGCTGACGGGGCTGGAGAATCCATGCACATGAGCCGCATCCGCAGGGCGGTCTGCCTGCTGCTGTTACTGAGCGTCCTGGCGCTCCTGCCGGGCTGCGACAGGGGACCGGCGTATACGCAAAAGGAGCTTTTTACCATGGATACCGTCATGTCCTTCCGTATTTACGGCAAGGCAGGCAACGCCGCGGCAGATACCTGCACGGCGATCATCCAGCAATTAGAGCGGGAGCTCTCCGCAACAGACCCGGCGTCCGATTTGGCGCGGCTCAATGCCGCCGGGGAAGGGGCGCTGCCGGAGGACGCTGCGCAGCTGCTGACGGACACCTTGGCCCTGTCCCAACGGACTGGCGGCGCGCTGGATCCGACAGTCTACCCCCTGGTTTGCCTCTGGGGCTTCCCAGCGCAGGCATATCGCGTCCCGACGGACGAGGAGATCGCAGCGACCCTAGCGCTGGTCGGCCCACAGCATGTCCGGCAGTCAGGCACGCGGGTGCAGCTGGATGATGGCACGCAGCTGGATCTGGGCGCCGTCGCCAAGGGCTATGCCGGGCAGCGGTGTGCCGATGCGCTGGAGGACCAGGGCGTCGCGGCAATCCTGACCCTCGGCGGCAATGTGCAGACCATCGGCCGGAAGCCGGACGGGACGGACTGGCAGGTCGGCATCGCCGACCCGGACGCCCCGGAGACGTCTCTTGCTGTACTGCAGCTGCGAGGGACGAATTCCATCGTCACCTCCGGTGGCTATCAGCGCTATTTTACGGAAAACGGCCAGCGCTACCATCATATTTTAGATCCTGCCACCGGTCGCCCGGCGGACAGCGGTTTGGCCTCTGTGACCATCGTGGCAAAGGACGGCCTTTTGGCCGATGCCCTCTCAACAGCGCTGTTTGTCATGGGCCTGGACGAGGCGGCAGCTTTTTGGCAGGAGAGCGACGATTTTGAAGCAGTCCTGATCGGCACCCAGGGCCAGGTCTATGTAACCTCCGGCCTGGAGGATGCCATCACCGGCTGTGACTATACGGTGATCGACCGATGAAAACAAAGCATTGGATCCTTCTTTTTGCGGCGCTATTTTGCCTGTGCGCTACGCTGACTGTGGTGCTCTTTCGGCCCCAGGCGGCGTCTGCCCAGGCGGAGATCTATCTCGACGGGGCGCTCGTCCGCACCGTTGACCTCTCCAAACCCGAGACATTTACGCTGGACACAGAGCGCGGCTGCAATACGATCACGGTACAAAACGGCAGCCTGGCCGTGACGGCCGCCGATTGCCCGGATGGCTATTGCGTCCAGCAGGGCTGGCGCGACAGCGGCCCGGACCTGATCTGCCTGCCCCACCATCTTGTCATCCGCTTCTCCACCCCCACGGAGACAGACGCCATCGCCGGGCAGCGTTAGTGGGGCAGCTGGCGCGTGACCGGGAGCGCACAATGGAGCTGTATGGTAAAGCCGTGCCGGGGAAGAAATGCTCCCCGGCACGGCTTTGCTGTATGATGGAACGGCAGCCTACTACGCCAGACGCCGGTACACAGAGAAGAGTGGCGCCAGACCGACGATTTTCCTGTCAAAACGCAAGACGTATTTCATATAATGCATAAAAAATTTTACGATAAACATTAAAAATAGTTTGACAGCGCAGGAGTGATCGTGTATAATGCAAGCATAACGATAATCGTTAAATATTTTATGTTTTGCATATGGAGGTCTTCTGATGAACGCAAATGCTATCAAAAAAGTCAATCATTTTGGCAAGGCGGGAAAGATTGTAATGACGATCCTGCTGATTGCCGCAATCCTTGTTACACTTGTAAGCGGCGTGGCTACGATTTATACTGCGACACTTCCTAAGGATGCCGTGAAGGTCACCGTCACGAATCACGCCGAGTTTAAGATTGACGAAGGCAGCTTCCCTGCCATATGGTCGTTCCTTGTGCAGCACGTCTCCTATGCGGCAGACCAAGACCCGTCTGCACTCCTGAAGGATGATGGCGGCAAGGTCCTTCCTCCGGAGGGCACGGAGCTCCATACGGAATTGGATTTCTTCCGTCAGTCGTATTCCTCGGCGACGATCCGTTCCGAGAAGAACGAGAAAATTATTGATGCAAACTCTGCGCCGGAAGAATATGTATCCTCTGATTTGGTACTGCTGCTGGTTTTTGCAACGCTGTTTGCTGCATCTGTCGCTGCTGCACTGCTGATGCTGCAAAAGCTTTTCAAGGTGCTTGCTGGGTGCACGTCGCCGTTTTGCGTCGAGTTTGTTTCCAGACTGCGGACGTTTGGTTATTCCCTGCTTCCTGTCGCGGTGTTTGCAAGTGTGGGAGAAACCCTTGCCGTTCGCTTTCTGTCTGTGGGAAGGGATACTGCGGTTTCCGTCCAGTGGGGCGTATTGATTACCTTTGCTGTAACGATGTGCCTTGTGACGGTGTTCCGCTACGGCGTTCAGCTCCAGAAGGAGTCAGACGAAACGCTGTAAGGAGGCGCTGCGATGGGACACATTGTATTGCGGCTTGACCGGGTCATGGCAGACCGGAAAATGAGCCTGAACGAGCTGTCGGAAAAAGTTGGCGTGGCGAATGTAAATTTATCCAAGATGAAAAACGGGCATATCAGCGCGATACGCTTTTCAACCCTCGCGGCGATCTGCGAGGTGTTACAGTGCCAACC
>CAUBQU010000177.1 GCA_958438185.1 uncultured Oscillospiraceae bacterium | reverse complement strand
GTCCAACCCCGCGGCGCTGGAAGACCTGCGGGTGCGTCTTCTGGGCAAGAAAGGCGAATTGACCGCCGTATTAAAGCAGATGGGCAAGCTCTCTGCCGAGGAGCGCCCCCTTATCGGGCAGCTGGCCAACCAGGTCCGCGCCGAGATCGAGGCCCATCTGGAAGAGCGCCGCACAGCGCTGCACGCCATCGCCCTGGAAAAGAAGCTGCGCGACGAAGCGCTGGACGTCACCATCCCCGGCGACGCCGTCTGCCTGGGCCATAAGCACCCCATGAACAAGGCCCTGGATGAAGCCAAGGAAATTTTTATCAGCATGGGCTACACGATCCTCGACGGCCCGGAGATCGAGCTTGCCGAGTATAACTTCACCAAGCTCAACACCCAGGAGGGCCACCCCGCCCGGGACCGCAGCGATACCTTCTACCTGACAGATGACGACTCCGTCCTCCTGCGCACCCAGACCAGCCCGATGCAGATTCGCGCCATGGAGGCCATCCAGCATCCGCCCATCCGCATCCTGGCCCCGGGCCGCGTCTACCGGAAGGACGAGGTCGACGCCACCCACAGCCCGATGTTCCACCAGATCGAAGGCCTGGTCATCGACAAGGGCATCACCATGGCAGACCTCAAGGGCACGTTTGACACCCTGGTCAAGCAGCTCTACGGGCCGGACTCCGTCATCCGCCTGCGGCCCCACCACTTCCCCTTCACAGAGCCCAGCTGCGAGGTCGACGTGCAGTGCTTCGAGTGCCACGGCGCCGGCTGCCGCACCTGCAAGGGTGAAGGCTGGATCGAGCTGCTGGGCGCCGGGATGGTGCACCCCAACGTCCTGCGCGGCTGCGGAATCGACCCGGAGGTCTACAGCGGCTTTGCCTTTGGCATCGGCCTGGAGCGTATGGCCATGCGGCGCTTCTGCATCTCGGATATGCGCCTGATCTTCGAAAACGACATTCGGTTCCTGTCCCAGTTCTAAGGCAAAGGGAGGTTATAAGATGAATATTTCCAGAAAATGGTTAAACGAATTTGTGGAGATCGAAGCCACAGACAAAGAATATGCCGACGTCCTGACCCTGGCGGGGCAGAAAGTCGAGACCGTCACCCGAATGGACGCGGAGATCAAGAACGTCGTCGTGGGCAAGGTCCTGTCGATGGCCCGGCATGAAAACTCCGACCACATGTGGGTCTGCATGGTCGACGACGGCAGCGCAGAGCCGGTGCAGATCGTCACCGGTGCGCAGAACGTCCATGAGGGTGACCTCGTCCCCGTGGCCCGGCACAACAGCGACCTGCCCGGCGGCGTGCACATCACCAAGGGCAAGCTCCGCGGCGTCGCCTCCTGCGGCATGCTCTGCTCCTACGCAGAGCTGGGCCTGACCGAGCACGACCTGCCCGGCGTCTTTGCCGACGGCATCTGGATCTTGAACGATGAATCCTGCACCCCGGGGCAGGATATCAACGAGATCATCGGCAACGATGACACCATCGTAGAATTTGAGATCACGAACAACCGCCCCGACTGCTACAGCCTGCTGGGCCTGGCCCGGGAGAGCGCGGCAGCCTTCAACCTGCCGATGCACCATCATACCCCGGTGGTCAAGGGCGGCGCGGAAGGCGATCTGACCGCGCTGCTGGACGTCGAAGTCCCGGCCGAGGACCTGTGCCGCCGCTACACGGCGCGGATGGTCCGCAATGTCAAGATCGCCCCTTCCCCCAAGTGGATGCGCCAGCGCCTGCGCTCGGCGGGCATCCGGCCCATCAATAATATCGTCGATATCACAAACTATGTTATGGTCGAATACGGCCAGCCGATGCACGCCTTTGACTACCGCTATGTCTCCGGCGGCAAGATCGTCGTCCGCCGCGCCGGCACGGACACGCAGCTGACGACCCTCGACGGCAACGTTCGCGCGCTCCAGCCGGATATGCTGGTCATCGCCGACGAGACAAAGCCGGTGGGCCTGGCCGGGATCATGGGCGGCGAGAACAGCGAGATCGTCGCCGATACGGCGGACGTCGTTTTCGAGTCTGCAAACTTCGACGGCACCTCCATCCGCCAGACCGCCCTGGCCCTGGGCATGCGGACGGACGCCTCGGCAAAATTTGAGAAGAACATCGACCCGATGATGACCCTGGAGGCCGTCAACCGCGCCTGCGAGCTGGTCGAGCTGCTGGGCGCTGGTGAGGTCCTGGACGGCGTGATCGACATCCTTAATTATATCCCCGAAGAGGTCACTCTGCCCCTGGAGCCGGAGAAGATCAACCGGCTGCTGGGCACGGACATCTCCACGGACGACATGAAGGAATACCTGCGCCGCCTGGAGATTCCGGTGGACGGCATGACGATCCATGTCCCCTCCTTCCGGCCCGATCTGCGGATGTGCGCCGATATCGCCGAGGAGGTCGGCCGTCTCTACGGCTTCAACAACATCCCCACGACGATGATGCGGGGCACGACGACCAAGGGCGGCTACTCCCCCGCCCAGCTGCTGGAAAACCAGGCCGGTGCCACAGCCCGGGCCATGGGCTTCAGCGAGATCATCACCTATTCCTTCGTCTCCCCCACGATCTTTGACCGCATCCGCATCCCGGCAGACTCCCCCCTGCGCAACACGCTGAAAATTCAGAACCCCCTGGGTGAGGACACGTCCGTCATGCGGACGACAGCCCTGCCCTCCATGCTGGAGATCCTGGCCCGTAACTACGCGTTCCACAATAAAGACGTGCAGCTCTATGAGTTGGCCAAGATCTACCTGCCCCGGGAGGACAGCCCGCTGGCAAACGAGCCGAAGGTCTTTGTCTTCGGCGCCTACGGCCCGCATACGACGTTCTACTCCCTCAAGGGCCAGGTCGAAGCGCTGCTGCGGCAGCTGAATATTCGCCCGGCAGAGTTCACCGCCCAGCGGGAGAACCCCAGCTATCACCCTGGCCGCTGCGCCGAGCTCACCATCGACGGCAAGCCCTACGGTGTGCTGGGCCAGATCCATCCCCTGGTCGCGAAGAATTACGGCATTGACGCCGAGGTCTACTGCGCTGAGCTGGATTTCACCGGCCTCATGCAGCAGCAACAGCCGGAGGCAACGTACCATCCCCTGCCCAAATACCCGGCCATCACCCGGGACCTGGCCCTGGTCTGCGACGAAAGCTGCACCGTCGGCCAGCTGGAGCACTGCATCGCCGCTGCCGGCGGCAAGCTGCTGCGGGATATCCGCTTCTTCGACGTCTACCGCGGCGCCGGAATCGCCCCGGGCAAAAAGAGCGTCGCCTTCAGCCTGACCCTACGGGCCGACGACCGCACACTGACCGTCGCTGAGTCGGAAGAAGCGACCCAGAAGATCCTGGCACATCTGCAGCAAGAACTGGGCGCAGTCCTGCGGTGAGATCAGCGTTTGTCAAAAACTTATTTTTGCCACGCTCAAGCAGTATAAGATCGCCCCGGCCCTGGAATACTAACGCTATCGCCCGGCGCTGTATGCCCCCTTCCGGTGCATACGGCGCCGCCGTGCATTTCTTTTGTTCCGGGTTTGTTTCCAATTGTTGCTTTACTTTAGCCCCGGAATACGGTATGATATAGGGAAAAGGAGGTGCGGCAATTATGGACGACAACACCATCAAATTCCACGTTCAGGACGAGGAGCAGCAGCAGATGAAGGAAATTCTCAAATCCGTCTATGCGGCGCTGCAGCAAAAAGGCTACAATCCCATTAACCAGATTGTCGGCTATCTTCTTTCTGAAGACCCGACGTATATCACCAATTACAATAACGCCCGCAGCCTGATCTGCAAGATCGACCGCGACGAACTCATGCAGGAGCTGGTT
>CAUBQU010000176.1 GCA_958438185.1 uncultured Oscillospiraceae bacterium | reverse complement strand
GTATATATTCTATCTGAAATAATATCAATAGTCTATTTATCATAATTTCCAATATTTATAGACTATATCGGGAGGCAGATAGGAGGAGAAGCCCAATGAGCGAAATTACAAAACGGGTCGGGCAGAGAATTCGTAACTATCGTGTGCGCAGCAAGCTCAGCCAAGAGCAATTGGCCGAGCGCTCCGGCTGCCATCCGACTTACATCGGTCAGGTGGAGCGGGGCGAAAAGAATGCAACGCTGGAGAGCATCGCCAAGATCGCCGCAGCCCTGGACGTACCCCTATCCCAGTTGTTTGAAAAGCTGGAAGACGTCAGGCCGCAGCAGGAGGGAGAAAATATCCCGCTGGCGTGTTACGAAATTCTTTCCTCAAAATCCAAAATGGAGCAGTTACAGCTGCTCCGAGTCCTGTTGGCAGTCGAAGAATACAAAAGGATGTGAAAAAGCGCCGGGGCGTGCCCCCAGCGCATTTTCTTTTTTGGCATGTTATTCTGCAAAGCAGGTCTCCGGGTTGAGCTGTGCTGCGCCCTGGGAGACTTCAAAGTGCAGGTGCGGCGCGCTGGCAAGCTCCAGCTTTGCCGTCGCGCCGACGGCGCCGATCTGGCTGCCCGCCTGGACCTGGTCGCCGACGGCTACAGGGATCTCCGCGGCCAGATTGCAATAGCGGGTGGTGTAGCCGCCGTCGTGGGTGAGCTCTACCGTCCAGCCCAGGAAATCGTCCTCCGCCACGGCGCTGACAGTCCCGTCTGCGGCGGCGCAGACAGCGTCGCCAACGCTGGCGGTCAGGTCAATGCCCGGGTGGACCCGCCAGTCTTTCGTCGTGGCGTTATAGGCCAGGCGGTCTGTGGCAAAGCTCTGGGCGATGGCGCCGTCCACCGGTTTTTCCAGCTTGGGCGGCGCGGTGTCCGGCGACGGAGACGCCGCATCTTTGCCGGTCTCCTCCTGCGCCGGGGTATCCGGCGTTTGCAGGGCGGCGGTGGGCGCGGCGTCGGCGTCCGGCGCAGCGCTTTGATTGAAATAAAGATAGCCCGAGATCCCGACTGCTGCGATGCAGAGGACAAGGACTATGTAGTAGCCCTTATCCCGCATCCAGCCTTTGAAGCCGGTGTGTTTGTTGTTTTGCATATCTTATGCACCTCCGCCCATAGTATGGGCGGATTTTTTGGGCTCTAAACGGCAAGACAGGAATTTTTTTACAGAAAAAAGCAGCATGCCCTGCATGATTTACAGGGCACGCCGTGTTGAAAGTGTTAGAGAATGTTACAGGGCCAGGTCTTCGGAGACGCCGTCGTCCGCTTGATCCAGGATCGGCTGGAGCTGGTCGACAAATGCGGTGACCTGCTGGCTGCAGCGGCCGGTGAACGCGGCGGGGTCCAGCGTTGCGGTGATCTCTTCCTGGGAGAGGGCGAAGGCCGGGTCCGCCGCCAGGCGGGCGATGAGGTCGCAGTCCTCCCCTGCTTTCATCCGGGCTGTGGCGGCCATGGAGTGCTGGCGGATGATCTCGTGCATCTTCTGGCGGTCGCCGCCGCGGCGGACGGCTTCCATCATCAGGTTTTCCGTGGCCATAAAGGGCAGCCAGGTCTCCAGATCCCGGGCGATGATCGCTTCGTTGACCCGCATCCCGGCGGTGACATTGTCCAGAATGCGCAGCACGCCGTCCGTCGCCAGGAAGCTCTCCGGCAGGCTGATGCGGCGGTTGGCCGAGTCGTCCAGCGTGCGTTCCATCCACTGCAGGGAGGCAGTCAGCGGCGCGTTCTGGGCTGTGACCATCACGTAGCGGCTCAGGGAGCAGATGCGCTCGCAGCGCATGGGGTTGCGCTTATAGGCCATGGCAGAGGAGCCGACCTGCTTTTCCGCAAAGGGCTCTTCCATCTGCCGGTCATGCTGCAAAATGCGCAGGTCCCCGGCAAAGCGGTAGGCGCTCTGGCAGATGGAGGAGAGAACATTCAGGATCCGGCTGTCCAGCTTCCGGGGGTAGGTCTGCCCGCAGACGGGGTAGAGCCGGTCAAACTCAAAGGCGGCGGCAATGCGGCGGTTCATCTCGTCGATCTTGGCAGTATCGCCGTCGAAGAGGTCCAGGAAGCTGGCCTCGGTGCCGGTGGTGCCCCGGCAGCCCAAAAAGCGGATCGCATCCGTTACCTCGTCCAGCTCCTCCAGATCCAGCCACAGGTCCTGCAGCCAAAGGCAGGCCCGCTTGCCGACAGTCACTGGCTGGGCCGGCTGGAGATGGGTGTAACCCAGGGTGGGCAGGTCCTTGTAGCGCAGGGCAAACTGGGCCAGATTGCGGATGACACGCAGCAGCCCCTTGCGGAGATAACGCAGCGCCTGTCGGTAGAGGATGAGGTCTGCATTGTCCGTCACATAGCAGCTCGTTGCGCCCAAGTGGATGATCCCAGCGGCGCTGGGGCAGTTCAGCCCGTAGGCCCGGATGTGGGCCATAACGTCGTGCCGGGTCTCCCGCTCCAGGCGGGCGGCAGCGGCAAAGTCGATGGAATCGGTGTGCTGCGCCAGCTCGTCCACCTGGGCCTGTGTGATGGGCAGGCCCAGCTCCATCTCGGCCTTGGCCAGCTGCACCCAGAGCTTACGCCAGGTGCAGGCCCGGGTCTTGGCGGAGAACAGCTCCAGCATGGCGTCCGACGCGTAGCGGGACGCCAGCGGGCTTTCGTAGCGGTCCGTCATGCCTTCTCCCTCCGGATGATGGCGTCCCGTTCCGCGCCGACGGAGACATAGGTGATGGGGCAGCCCAGCTCCCGCTCCAGATATTCAACATAGTTCCGGGCTTCCTTGGGCAGCTTGTCATACTCCCGCACGCCGGAAATATCGCACTTCCAGCCGGGCATATAGGTGATGACAGGCGTCGCATCTGCCAGCTCCGACGGGAAGGGGAATTCGTCCGTCTGCGCACCGTTGAGCATATAGTGGGCGCAGATGGGGATCTGGTCCATATAAGAGAGAATATCCATTTTTGTTAGTGCCAGCTCCGTCGCGCCCTGGACGGCGACGCCGTAGCGGGTCGCGACGAGATCCACCGGGCCAACGCGGCGGGGGCGCCCTGTCGCTGCGCCGTATTCGCCGCCGGCCTTGCGCAGCTGCTCTGCTTCGTCGCCGAACCACTCGCAGGTGAAGGGGCCTTCCCCGACGCAGGTGGAGTAGGCCTTGACGATGCCGACGGCCCGGTCCACATGGCAGCCCGGGGCCCCGGCGCCGATGGGGGCATAGGCGGCCAGGCAGGTGGAAGAGGAGGTGTAGGGGTAGATGCCGTAGTCCAGGTCCCGCAGAGCGCCCAACTGGGCCTCAAACAAGATATGCTTGCCGTCGCGCTGGGCCTGGCGCAGGAATGCGCCGGTATCGCAGATATAGGGCAGCAGCTTCTCACCCCAGGTGCGCAGCCACTGCATCATATCGGCAAGCTTGTAGCCCTCTGCGCCGTAGACCTTTTCGATGGTCAGGTTTTTCCACTCCAGGATCCCGGCCAGGCGCTTTTCCAGCTTGTCCATATGGCGCAGCTCGCCCATCATGACCGTCTTTTTCTGGTATTTATCAGAATAGACCGGCGCGATGCCGCGGCGGGTGGAGCCATACTTGGCGTCCCGCAGGCGCTCTTCCTCCAGGCAATCCTGGGCCTTGTGGAAGGGGAAGACGATGGTCGCCCGGTCGGAGATGCGGAAGTTTTCCGGCGTGACGGCGATCCCGGCGTCCATCAGGGTCTGCATTTCGCCCCAGAGGTCCTCCAGGTGGATGACGACGCCGTTGCCCAGAATATTCACAACGCCCTCGGAGAAGATGCCGGAGGGGATCAGATGCAGGGCAAATTTGCCGTGCTCATTGACGACGGTGTGCCCGGCATTGTTGCCGCCCTGGTAGCGGCAGACGATATC
>CAUBQU010000175.1 GCA_958438185.1 uncultured Oscillospiraceae bacterium | reverse complement strand
CCATTGCGACGAATATGGCAGGCCGTGGCACGGATATCGTCCTGGGCGGCAACGCCGAATTTATGGCCCTGAACGCCCTGCGCAAGCAGGGCGTGGAGGAGGACCTGCTGCAAGAAGCCAACGCCTTCTCGGAGACGACGGACCCGGCGATCCTGGATATCCGCGCCCAGTACCGGGCGGCGTATGAAAAGTACAAAGCGGCCATCCAGGAGGAGTCACAGCAGGTGCGGGCGGCAGGTGGCCTGTTTATCGTCGGTACCGAGCGCCATGAGGCCCGCCGGATCGATAACCAGCTCCGCGGCCGTGCTGGCCGCCAGGGCGACCCGGGCGAGACCCGCTTCTATCTGAGCATGGAGGACGACGTCATGCGTCTGTTCGGCTCAGAGCGGATGATGGCGATCATGGAGACGATGCGCCTGGATGAGGACACGCCGATTGATGCCAAGATCCTCTCCGGCGCCATTGAAAACGCCCAGAAGACCGTCGAGAGCCGCAACTTCCAGGTGCGGAAAAACGTCCTGGAATATGACGACGTGATGAACACCCAGCGTAAGGTCATCTATGAGCAGCGCCAGAAGGTGCTCGACGGTGAGGACCTGGGCAGTACTATCGGCAGCATGATGCAGCAGGTGGTCCACACCCATGTGGCCGAGGCATTCAAGGATACCGGTTATCTGGCCGATCGGGGCCAGCTCAATGGTATTCTGGCCCAGTTTGAGGGTGTGTACTTCGCCCCCGGCGCGGTCGAGGTCTCGGACCGGGAGCTGGACGGACTGACGATGGAGCAGCTTTCGGAGAAGATCCTGGGCAAAATGCAGGAGACCTATGCCCGCAAGGAAGCGGAATACACCGCGCCTGTCATGCGGGAGCTGGAGCGGGTCGTTCTGCTGCGGGTCGTCGACGAAAACTGGATGGACCATATTGACGCGATGACAGACCTGCGCCAGGGCGTCGGCCTGCGGGCCTACGGCCAGTACAACGCCGTGGATGTCTATAAAAAAGAGGGCTACGAGATGTTTGAGGGCATGATCGCAGCCATCGGCGCGGAGACGGTCAGCCGTCTGTTCCGAGTCCGGCTCAAGACGGATGAGGAAATCAAGCGCGAAAAGGTCGCCAAGATCACCGGCGAGGGCGCTGGCGGCGACAAGAGCGTCAAGCGCCAGCCCGTGCGCAAAAAGATCAAGGTTGGCCCCAACGATCCCTGCCCCTGCGGCAGCGGAAAAAAATACAAAAAATGCTGCCGGGATAAAGACTTGGCGGCGGAACGGACTCAATCATGAGCTTTGAAGTCATTCGTGCCGGAAAACTGGAATATCTGCAGTCTGCGCTCCTGCGGGAGCCGGGGGTCGTCCATTGCTTTTCGACCCGCTACGGCGGCGTCTCCGAAGGGCACCTGGCGGCGCTGAATCTCGGCATCCACCGGGGCGATGAGCCGGAAAATGTCCGGGAGAATTACAGGATCCTGGGCCAGGCTGTGGGCTTTCAGCCGGAGGAGCTGGTTTTTACCAAGCAGGTGCATTCGGATATTGTCGTGCCGGTGGGCCGGCGCGACTGCGGCGACGGCCTGGAGCGGGAGGTCACCCAGCCCCGGGATGGGCTGGTGACGAACGAGCCCCATGTGGCAGTCATCGCCTTCTCGGCGGACTGCACGCCGGTGCTGCTGCTGGACCCGGTGCGCCGGGTCGTTGCAGCCGTGCACGCCGGTTGGCGCGGGACGGCGGCCGGGATCGTTTATCGGGCGGTGGAGCAGATGCGCCAGCGCTACGGCTGCCAGCCGGGAGATATCCGGGCGGCCATCGGCCCCTGCATCGGCGCCTGCTGCTTTGAGACCCACCGGGATGTGCCTGACGCGATGGTCTCGGCCCTGGGCCCGGCGGCGCTGCCTGCCATCACGCCCCGTGGGGAGAAGTATCAGGTCGATCTCAAGCAGCTCAATGCCATCTGGCTGCGGCAGGCCGGGGTCCGGCAGATCGATGTCTGCCCGCTGTGCACCGCGTGCCAGCCGGAGCGCTTCTGGTCGCACCGGCGGGTCGGAAATGAGCGGGGCAGTCTGGCGGCGATCATCATGCTGCAAACTACACCGTAAATGGAGGCGTGCGCCTTGAAAAAGAAAAAATGGCTGGCGCTGCTTCTGGCGCTGGCGCTGCTGGCGGGCTGCGGCAGCGCAGGGTCTGACGTCCCCCCGGAGGACACGCCCCGGGACACCGGCGATATCATTTCCGACGCGGTGGATGCGACGCAAAATTCCCAGGTCACGTCCTTCGGCCTGGCCTATCAGGCCAAGTACGGGTTGAATCCATACCAGTGTACAGACCTGGCAAACCGGACGATCTTCTCCCTTTTATACGACGGCCTTTTTACCGTGACCTCCACCTTCGCTGTAGAGCCGGTGCTGTGCGACCACTATACCGTCTCGGACGATCTGATGACTTATACCGTGACGCTGCTGGAGAACGCCTGCTTTACCGATGGCACGCCGGTCTCCGCGGCGGACGTCGTCGCGTCCTACAATGCGGCCCGTGGCAGCGCGGTCTATGGCTCCCGGCTGCTGTATGTCTATTCCGTTACGGCGGTGGACCAGCGGACGGTGCAGTTCCAGTTGGGCACGCCCTATGAGAACCTGCCGCTGCTGCTGGATATCCCCATTGTTGCGGCGGTCTCAGTGAACGATGTGCAGCCGATGGGCACGGGGCCCTACTACGCGGCGGCACAGGATGGGGAGACGGTCCTGCTGCGCAACCCCCATTGGTGGCAGGAGTATAAGGCGGCGGTGACGGTCGAATCCATCACCCTGGTGGAGACAGATTCCCCAGCGGCCATCCGCGACGATTTTGAGTACGGCGCCACCGGCGTTGTCTGTACAGACCCCAGCTCTTCGGCCTATGCCGATTATCACTGCGATTACGAGCTCTGGAATTGCTCCACGCCCATTCTGGATTTTATCGGCTTTAATACGACGAGCGGCATGTTCAGCGATGCCGGGCTGCGGGCGGCTTTTACCTATCTGGTCGACCGGCAGACCATTGCCACGGATGTCTATAAAGGCTATGCGGAGGCGGCGGTGCTGCCGTGCAATCCCCTCTCGTCTTTGTATGATACGGCATTGGCGGCAGAATACGATTACGCGCCGGAGAAATTTAAAGCCGCCCTGCAGACGGACGGCGCGCTGGGCAGCGCGAAATTTCTGGTCTGTTCCTCCGACCCCGGGCGGCTCCAGGCTGCCCAGGTGATCGCCGATGAGGCGGCGAAATACGGGCTGGAGCTGAAGATCGACGCCCAGCCCTCGGATAAATTTACCTATATGGTCTACCAGGGGGACTATGACCTCTATTACGGCCAGGTGAAGCTGTCGCCGAATTTTGACCTGAGCAATTTCTTCAACGGCAGCAGCCTCGGCAACGGGGGAATCACCTCAGAGGCGATGCTCAAGCTGTGCAAAGATGCGCTGGGCAATTCCGGCAACTACTACAGCCTGCACGAGACGATCCTGAAAAACGGGACGTTCTGCCCGGTGCTGTTCAAGGCCTACGCCGTGTATGCCACCCGGGGGATCATCACGAACATGGTCCCGGCGGTGGATAATGTATTCCATACCTCCAATGGCCGTGCCATTACCGACGCCCTGCCGGTGCCGGAGCAGACTGGCGGCTGATGAAAATGAAAAATGCGCCCGCCGCGCTTGCTTTTTTTGCAGCGAGGCGGGTGCTTTTTTGTGCCCTGACGCTAAAATATGAAGGAAATCCTGCAAAAATGCGTAATGCTGCCGTGCGTTTTTTTCGGCAGCCAGTGGCGGGACAGAGAAAAAACTTCCGACAATGTATTACAATATGGTTTTTGCCAAAAATGTTTTGAAACCGGCGGCTGCGGGAGGAAATAGCCGC
>CAUBQU010000174.1 GCA_958438185.1 uncultured Oscillospiraceae bacterium | reverse complement strand
ATTTATAACGACCGGATCGACGCCGTCGTCACGGACGTCGACGTCTCCGTGAATTACAAAAACATCTACGACAACTCCGTCCTGGATATGACCAAGAATTAAGCTCTTGATATGCACATCGCCAGGCAGTGAATCTCTCACTGCCTGGCGTTTTTTGCGCGTGATACTCCTAACGCCACGCACCCGGACGGCTCCTTTGATGCTTTGCAGCCGGAAAACAACGGTGCAAACGCAAAAGCCAGCAAAAGCGCGCCTCCTGACGGAGGCGCGCTTGGAGTTTATTGGGGTTTTATGCTGTTTTTTGCAGCTTAGTCCTTGTACAGCTCGACCAGCTTCATCAGGTGCTCGTAGCGCTCCTTCGCCGCTTCTTCGTTGCGGGCGAAGAGGTCGCTGGCGCGATCCGGGAATTCGCGGGTCAGGCGGCTGTAGCGGGCTTCGTTCATCAGGAATTCCTGATAGCCGCCAGCCGGGGCCTTGGAATCCAGGGTGAACTTCTTGCCTTCTGCTGCCGGGTTGAAGCGGAACATGTTCCAGTAGCCGCAGTCGACGGCGCGCTTCATTTCCTTCTGGCAGTTCATCATGCCGCCCTTGATGGAGTGCATCTCGCAGGGGGAGTAGCCGATGATGAGGGACGGACCGTGGTAAGCTTCCGCCTCGGCGATGGCCTTGATGGTCTGCGCCGGGTTTGCACCCATGGCGACCTGCGCCACATAGACATAGCCGTAGGACATGGCAATCTCCGCCAGGCTCTTCTTCTTGATCTCCTTACCGGCTGCCGCAAACTGAGCGACCTGGCCGATGTTGGAAGCCTTGGAAGCCTGACCGCCGGTGTTGGAATAGACCTCGGTATCGAAGACGAAGATGTTGACATCCGCGCCGGAAGCCAGGACATGGTCCACGCCGCCGAAGCCGATATCGTAAGCCCAGCCGTCGCCGCCGAAGATCCAGACGGACTTCTTGTTCAGATATTCCTTCTGGGCCAGGACGTCCTTGACGTTCTGGCAGCACTGGCAAGCCTCAAAGTTCTCGATCAGGGCCTTCGTCGCAGCCTGGTTGGCAACGCCGTCGTCCATGGTGTCGAGATAATCCTGGCAGATGGCCTTGCGGGCTTCGTCGGAAGTGTTGCCCATAACGGCAGCGACCTTCGCGGCCAGGCTCTTGCGGATGACGTCCTGCGCGGTGTACATGCCCAGGCCGTGCTCTGCGTTATCCTCAAACAGGGAGTTGGACCAGGCGGGGCCGTGGCCTTCCTTGTTGGTGCAGTAGGGAGAGGTCGCGCCGGGGCCGCCCCAGATGGAGGAACAACCGGTCGCGTTGGAGATATACATTCTGTCGCCGAAGAGCTGGGTCACGAGGCGGGCATAAGACGTCTCGGCGCAGCCTGCGCAGGAGCCGGAGAATTCCAGCATGGGCTGCTTAAACTGGCTGCCCTTGACGGTGTTGTCCTGCATGTCCTTCTTTTCGGCCACTTCGGAAACCGCATAGTTGAAGACGTCCTGCTGCGGCAGCTGGGACTCCTGCGGGACCATGGTCAGCGCGTTGACCGGGCAGACGCCGATACAAACGCCGCAGCCCATGCAGTCCAGCGGGGAGATGGCCATCGTGTAGGAGTAGACGCCCTTGCCCTTGCCAGCCTTGACCGGAACGATCTTCGCAGCAGCGGGGGCGTTCTTCGCTTCTTCTTCTGTCAGCGCTACGGGACGGATCGTCGCGTGCGGGCAGACATAGGCGCAGTTGTTGCACTGGATGCACTTTGCGCTGTCCCATTCGGGGACGGTCACGGCAACGCCGCGCTTTTCGTATGCGGAAGCGCCCAGCTCAAACTGACCGTCGACATAGTTCATAAACTTGGAGACGGGCAGGCTGTCGCCGTCCATCTTGCCGACGGGGATCATGATGTCCTTGACCTGCTGGACCAGAGCCGGCTTGCCGGTCAGGGCAGCATCGTCGCAGACGTCGGAAGCGGTGGCCCAATCGGCCGGGACCTCGACCTTGCGGAAGGCCGTCGCACCGGCGTCGATGGCGCGGTAGTTGCAATCGACAACATCCTGGCCCTTCTTCAGGTAGGACTTCTTTGCCGCTGCCTTCATATAAGCAATGGCGTCCTCCTCCGGCATGATCTTTGCCAGGGTGAAGAATGCGGACTGCAGGATGGTGTTGGTGCGCTTACCCATGCCGACCTGGATGGCCAGGTCAATGGCATTGATGGTGTAGAGCTGGATGTTGTTCTTCGCGATATAGCGCTTGGAAGCCGCGTCCAGATGATGCGCCAGCTCCGCGTCATCCCACTGGCAGTTGATCATGAACACGCCGCCGGGTTTGACGTCGCGGACGATCGGGAAGCCCTTGGTGATATAGGACGGGTTGTGGCAGGCGACGAAGTCGGCCTTGTTGATATAGTACGGGCTCTTGATGGGCTTGTCGCCGAAGCGCAGGTGGCTGATGGTCACGCCGCCGGTCTTCTTGGAGTCGTACTGGAAGTAGGCCTGTACATACTTGTCGGTATGGTCGCCGATGATCTTGATGGAGTTTTTGTTCGCGCCAACGGTGCCGTCGCCGCCCAGGCCCCAGAATTTGCACTCGATGGTGCCTTCCGCAGCGGTGTTGGGGGCTTCGTGCTCCTCGAGGGAGAGGTTCGTGACGTCGTCGACGATGCCGATGGTGAACTGGCGCTTCATCTCGCTCTTTGCCAGCTCTTCGTAGACGGCAAAGACGGAAGCGGGAGGCGTATCCTTGGAGCCGAGGCCGTAGCGGCCGCCGATGACCTGGATATCGGACTTGCCAGCGTTGGCAAGAGCGGTGACAACGTCCAGATACAGGGGCTCGCCCTGGGCGCCGGGTTCCTTCGTGCGGTCGAGGACCGCGATCTTCTTGCAGGACGCGGGGATGGCGGCCAGCAGCTTTTCCGGAACGAAGGGGCGGAACAGGCGGACCTTGACCAGGCCGACCTTCTGACCCTGGGCGTTCAGGTAGTCGATGACTTCCTCTGCCACGTCGCAGATGGAGCCCATGGCGATGATCACGCGGTCCGCGTCAGCAGCGCCATAGTAGTTGAAGAGCTGATAGTCGGTGCCGAGCTTGGCGTTGACCTTGCCCATATACTCTTCCACGATGGCGGGCAGCGCGTCATAGTACTTGTTGCACGCTTCACGATGCTGGAAGAAGATATCGCCATTTTCGTGGCTGCCGCGCATGGCGGGGCGCTCGGGGTTCAGACAGTGCTTGCGGAACGCTTCGACAGCGTCCATATCGCACATTTCCTTCAGGTCGTCATAATCCCAGACTTCGATTTTCTGGATCTCATGGGAGGTACGGAAGCCGTCAAAGAAGTTGATGAACGGCACGCGGCCCTTGATTGCCGCCAGGTGCGCAACAGCGCCCAGGTCCATGACTTCCTGCTGGTTCGTCTCGCACAGCATGGCAAAGCCGGTCTGACGACAGGCATAGACGTCGGAATGATCGCCGAAGATGTTCAGCGCATGGGAGGCGACCGTTCTGGCAGAGACATGGAACACCGCAGGCAGCAGCTCGCCCGCGATCTTATACATATTCGGGATCATCAGCAGAAGACCCTGGGAAGCGGTATAAGTCGTCGTCAGAGCGCCGGCGGCCAGAGAACCGTGCACCGTACCGGCTGCGCCGGCCTCGGACTGCATTTCCACAACCTTGACCCGGTTGCCAAAGATATTTTCACGGCCAGCAGCGGACCACTGATCGACATAGTCGGCCATGGGGCTGGAGGGGGTGATGGGATAAATGCCGGCTACCTCGGTGAAGGCATAGCTGACATGTGCGGCGGCGGTATTGCCGTCCATTGTAAGTTTCTTTCTTGCCAAATTAAATACCTCCTAAAGTATTTTAATTTTACAGCTTCTATTTTAACACGGCAAATC
>CAUBQU010000173.1 GCA_958438185.1 uncultured Oscillospiraceae bacterium | reverse complement strand
AAAATAGATAGACGCCAGGGAAGCGGGGGCGTTCATAGAAAATTTACAGCAGGGTAATTTTTCCTTCATTGCAAGCGGGAAGAAAGTGTGGTATGATGGTAACAATAGAGAAAAGCGGCTGCATTTGCGCCGCGGCAATTTGGCAGGAGGAGTCGAGATGGACCAAAAGCCGAACCAGACGCCGAAGCGGTTTGACCAAAATCAAAACCGGTCCGACGGGCCGAACCGGAACCAGAACCAAAACGGCGGTCAGAACAACAATAACAACCGTTCCCAGTTTCAGCGCTACCTGCCGCTTTTGATCATCGCGGTGCTCTTCACGCTGCTGCTCAACTCCGTCGCGACCCGCCTGCAGGGCAGCCGCTACGAGGAGATCACCTACGACGCGTTTTTGCAGATGGTCGACGACGGCGATGTCTCCAAGGTCATCTTCGAATCCGACCGGATCGACGTCCTCCCCAAGGACCAGGCGTCCGTCGCCGAGAACCGGCAGCAGTGGAAATACACGGGCCTGATCCCCAATGTGGAGCTCAACGACCTGGTCTCCTTGCTGGATGAGAAGAACATTACCTATAATAATGAGATCGTCGAGCCTGTCTCGCCGATCGTCACGTTCGTCGTCAGCTGGCTGCTGCCCTTTGCGATCATCTATCTGCTCTTCGGCCTTTTGATGCGCTCCTTGAGCAAGAAGATGGGCGCCGGCGGCCTGGGCGGCATGGGCGGCATGGGCCAGAGCAAGGCGAAGGTCTATATGGAAAAGGAGACCGGCGTCACCTTTGCCGATGTCGCCGGGCAGGATGAGGCGAAGGAATCCCTCGTCGAGATCATCGACTTTTTGCACTATCCGAAAAAATATGCCGAGATCGGCGCGAAGCTACCGAAGGGCGCGCTGCTGGTCGGCTCCCCCGGTACCGGCAAGACGCTGCTGGCCAAGGCGGTGGCAGGGGAGGCCAAGGTGCCGTTCTTCTCCATCTCCGGGTCGGACTTTGTTGAGATGTTCGTCGGCGTCGGCGCCAGCCGGGTGCGGGATCTGTTCCAGCAGGCGGCGAAGGTCGCCCCCGCCATCATCTTCATCGACGAGATCGACGCCATCGGCCGGACCCGCGACTCCCGCTTCGGCGGCAACGACGAGCGGGAGCAGACCCTGAACCAGCTCCTGGCGGAGATCGACGGGTTCGATTCCAGCAAGGGTGTCGTCATTCTGGCGGCGACGAACCGGCCTGAAATTCTGGATAAGGCGCTGCTGCGTGCCGGTCGATTTGACCGCCGCATCGTCGTTGACCGGCCCAACCTCAATGGCCGGTACCAGACCCTCCGTGTCCACACCCGGAATATTAAGCTGGCCGAGGATGTCGACCTCAACAAGATCGCCCAGGCGACAGCGGGCGCCGTTGGCGCGGACCTGGCGAACCTTGTCAACGAGGCGGCGCTGCGGGCTGTCCGCAAGGGCCGCAAGGCCGTGACGCAGGAGGACCTGCTCGTCTCCTTCGAGACGGTCATCGCCGGGACGGAGAAGAAGGGGACGGTTTTGACGGACATCGAAAAGCGCATCGTCTCCTATCACGAGGTCGGCCACGCGCTGGTGGCGGCGCTGCAAAAGCACACGCAGCCCGTCTCCAAGATCACCATCGTCCCCCACACCTCCGGCGCGCTGGGGTACACGATGCAGATGCCCGAGGAGGAGAAATTCCTCAGCTCCAAGGCGGAGCTTCTCGTCGAATTGCAGACGCTGCTGGGCGGCCGCGCCGCCGAACAGGTCGTCTTCTCGACGGAGACGACCGGCGCTGCCAACGATATCCAGCGGGCGACGGAGCTTGCCCGCAAGATGGTCATGCAGTACGGCATGAGCGACCGCTTCGGCCTCATGGCTCTGTCCGAGACGGGCAACGAGTATCTCGACGGCCGCAGCTATCTCAACTGCGCCGATACGACGGCCGCTGCCGCCGATGACGAGGTCCAGAAGCTGCTGCAGGATGCTTTTGAAGGCGCCAAGCAGCTGCTGCGGGAGCATCGCAGCCTGCTGGACGAGGTCGCCCTGTATCTGCTGCAGAAGGAGACCATCACTGGCGACGAGCTGATGGTCTACGTCAATGCCGACGCCAAGAGCATCCCGGATCACACCGGCGACGAACCCGCGCCCCAGGACCCGGTCTGATGCGCAATCGCAATAAAATTGTAATATCAATTGCAATTTTTTGCATGGCAAACAAGAAAACCGCAATATTGATCCTACCCCAACCAGGCCCGCGCCCGGTTGGGGTGTGATGTTATCTTTCCCGGGAAATAGGCCAGGAGGTTTGCATGGACTGGAGTAAATGGAAAAAGCTGTTTTCGCATATCTCCGTGGAGGAGATCATCCCGGCGCTGATCGTGCTGGTCGTCGGCCTGGTCGTCATCAAGCTGCTGCTGAAGCTGCTGGATACGGCGCTGCGCCGGTCGAATTTGGAAAAGACAGCCTATACGCTGCTGCGGTCGTTTTTGAAGATCCTGCTGCTGGTCGTCCTGGTGCTGATCCTGTGCAGCATGCTGGGCGTCAATGTGACGAGCCTGGTGGCGCTGCTGAGTGTCGTCACCCTGGCGATTTCGCTCTCGGTGCAGAACCTTTTGACGAATGTCATCAGCGGCATTATCCTGCTGGGGTCGAAGCCCTTTAAGGTCGGCGATTTTGTCGAGATCGGCGCCAACAGCGGGACGGTCCAGGAGCTGGGGATGCTCTATACGAAGATCGTCACCATCGACTACCGCGTCGTCTCCATCCCCAACAGCAATATCACGGCCAATGAGATCGTCAACCAGACGGCAGGCGGCAAGCGGCGGATCGACATCCCCATCAGCGCGTCCTACGACGCGGCCCCGGACCAGGTCCGGGCGGCGCTGCTGGAGGTCGCGGGGCAGGAGCCCCGGGCGCTGTTTACGCCGGAGCCCGCCGTCCGGGTCATCCAGTACGGCGACAACGCCATTGAATACAGCCTGCAGGTCTGGGTCTGCGCGGAGGATTACTGGCCCGCCCGCTTCGCGATGACGGAGGCGATTTACGCCGCCTTCCGGGAAGCCGGGATCGAGATGACATATCCGCATCTCAATGTCCACCTGCAGGATGCAAAATAGAAAACCCGCGCACCGGTGCTATTTACCGGCGGCGAGCAGATCAATTGAGGAGGAAGAAATTATGACAAAAACATTGATCCAGTCCGGCCCCTGCCGGTTTGAGACCCGCGTTACCGCGGAGCGCATCGCCAAGCGGAAGGTGAAGGTCACGGTCGATACCCAGTGCCCCAATATGCAGAAGATGTTTGCCGGTTGGGTCGCCGAAAACGGCGACGAGCTGGACCCGTATAAATTCTGCATGAGCCGCCCCGGGCAGGACGCGCTGCATACCTACGCCGCCGCCCATTTGCCCCCCCACGCCGCCTGTCCCGTCCTGGCGGGCCTGCTGCGCACCGTCGAAGCCGAAGCCGGTTTGTGCGTCAAGGCCGATATGTCCGTGAAATTCCTGGACGAGGAATAAGCGTTTTTGGGATTTGCACTTACATATTATAAAAGTATAAAACGCACACCAAAGCCCGCAGGGACCACTCCCCGCGGGCTTTTTGCCTCGTGCGACGCGCCCCCCCGCGGTGCGCCGCACCGAAGGGCCGCTGAACCCCCGGCGCGGCACGCCCGACCAAAGGATCTCCTGAAAGGGGAGCTGTCACGGCGCAGCCGTGACTTGGGTGAGACTCCAAGAGCGCAAAGCGCGATTGGCTAAGTCGAACCCATACAGCGTAGAGGGATTGCTGCACTGCAAAAGCAAGTTTGCAAAGCAGTACTCGACTCCACCAGGTTTTAAAAAACAAGCTTGCAAGTCTCTACAAGCCAATGTCTACCAGACAAACTAATTACCGCCCTCCGGGGGCCCGATTCTTTCTTCACC
>CAUBQU010000172.1 GCA_958438185.1 uncultured Oscillospiraceae bacterium | reverse complement strand
ACCATGGCCCAGTATGTATCGCCTGGCGCGATGAAGGCGTGGCAGGCGTGCCTGCAGGAGGAAAAGCCGCTGAATCTGGATGTCGCCAACGACATTGCCGACGGCATGAAAACCTGGGCGCTGGAAAACGGCGCGACCCATTTCACCCACTGGTTCCAGCCGCTGACGGGTATCACGGCAGAGAAGCACGACAGCTTCCTGAGCCCCATCGGCCATGGCAAGGTCATTATGGAATTCTCCGGCAAGGAGCTCATCCGGGGCGAGCCGGACGCTTCGTCCTTCCCCTCCGGCGGCCTGCGGGCGACCTTTGAAGCGCGGGGTTACACGGCGTGGGACCCGACTTCGTTTGCCTTTATTAAAGACGGCAGCCTGTGCATCCCGACGGTGTTCTGCTCCTATTCCGGCGAAGCACTGGATAAAAAGACGCCGCTACTGCGCTCCATGGAGGAGGTCAGCAAGCAGGCGGTGCGCATCCTGCGCCTGTTCGGTGATACGGAGACAAAGCGCGTCACGCCCCAGGTGGGCGCGGAGCAGGAGTACTTCCTGGTGGATAAGAAGCTGTATCTGCAGCGGGAGGACCTGCGCCTGACAGGCCGGACGCTCTTCGGCGCTAAGGCGGCCAAGGGCCAGGAGTTGGACGACCATTACTTCGGCTCCATCCGCCCCCGGGTCGCGGCGTATATGCAGGAGTTGGACGAAGAGCTCTGGAAGCTGGGCATTCCCTCGAAGACGAAGCACAATGAGGTTGCCCCGGCGCAGCACGAGATGGCGCCGGTCTATTGCGACGCCAACACCGCCTGCGATCACAACCAGCTGACGATGGAAGTGATGAAAAAAGTGGCCGACCGGCACGATCTGGTCTGCCTGCTGCATGAAAAGCCCTTTGCCGGTGTCAACGGCTCCGGCAAGCACAATAACTGGTCGCTCTCCACGGATACGGGGAAGAACCTCTTCTCCCCGGGGAGCACGCCGAGCCAGAACGCCCAGTTCCTGCTGTTCTTGGCGGCGTTCCTGAAGGGCGTGGATGAATATCCGGAGCTGCTGCGCTGCAGCGTTGCCTTTGCGGGGAACGACCATCGCCTGGGCGCGCAGGAAGCGCCTCCGGCGATCATCTCCGTCTTCCTGGGCGAGGAATTGGACGCGATCATCGACTCCATCGTCACCGGGGAGGACTGTACGGATATGCAAAAGGGCCTGCTGCGCATCGGCGTAGATGTCCTGCCCAATATTTCCCGGGACACGACGGACCGCAACCGGACCTCGCCGGTGGCCTTCACTGGCAATAAATTCGAATTCCGGATGCCCGGCTCCAGCCAGTCTGTCGCAGGGCCGAATACCGTCCTCAATACGATCATGGCCGAGGAGCTGGAGCAGTTTGCCAGTGCCCTGGAACAGGCGGAGAATTTCAATGAGGAGCTGCACAATCTGCTGCAGAAGGCCTTTGCTGAGCACCGCCGGATCATCTTCAGCGGCAACGGCTATGAGGAGAGCTGGGTCGAGGAGGCGCAGCGCCGCGGTCTGCCGAATCTGCGGAACACAGCGGAGGCACTGCCCGCTTATATCCTGCAGAAAAATATCGACCTCTACACACGCCACGGCGTCTATACCGAGCAGGAGATGCAGGCGCGGCACGAGATCCATATGGAAAAGTACTGCCATGTCATCACCATCGAGGCCCATACGCTGATCGACATGGTGCAGCGGGGGATCTTCTCCGCGGTCTCCCGGTACAGCTCCGACCTGTGCAAGACCGTCGCCCGGAAGAAGGAGCTGGGGGTCTCGCACCGCAGCGAGCTGGCGCTGGCGGCGACGATCAGCGAGTTGAGCGACACGTTGATGGAGCAGACGGTCATGCTGAAGACCGCCATCGAGACGATCCCGGATATCTCCCTGGAGGAGAAGGTGCGGTATTATCACGATGTCGTTTTTGACCGGATGAACCAGACGAGAAAGACGGTCGACCAGCTGGAGGCGCTGACTGCGGCGTCCTATTGGCCGTACCCGACGTATTACCATCTGCAATTTTCTGTGTAATTTTCTGTAAACTGTTTTCGCTGATCTGGCAGAAGGGGGCATCGCTGTGAAGTATATTTTTGTGACCGGCGGCGTGGTTTCCGGCTTGGGCAAGGGCATTTGCGCCGCGTCTTTGGGGCGGCTGCTCAAGCAGCGGGGGCTGCGGGTGCGCAACCAGAAGTTTGACCCGTATTTGAACATCGACCCGGGCACCATGAGCCCCTATCAGCACGGCGAAGTCTTCGTCACCGACGACGGCGCGGAGACAGATTTGGACCTGGGTCACTATGAGCGTTTTGTCGACGAGAGCCTGGACGGCAATGCCTCCGTCTCCTCGGGGAAGGTCTTCTGGAATGTCCTGAACCGGGAGCGGCAGGGCGGCTATCTGGGCGGCACGGTCCAGATCATCCCCCATATTACAGACGAGATCAAAAACCGCATTTACGCCATGGAGCGGGACGATGTGGATGTTATCATCTCGGAGATCGGCGGCACCGTCGGCGATATTGAGAGCCAGCCCTATCTGGAGGCCATCCGGCAGGTGGCCTGCGAGAAGGGGCGGCAGAATGTAGTGTTTATCCATGTGCCGCTGGTGGTGCAGATCCCCGGCTCTGGGGAGTTGAAGAGCAAGCCGACCCAGCACTCGGTCAAGGAGCTGCTCTCTGTCGGCATCCAGCCGGATGTGCTGGTCTGCCGGACGGACGCGCCGATGACGGAGGAGATCCGCCGGAAGATCGGCCTGTTCTGCAACGTGGAGCCGGAATGCGTCATTCAGAATCTGACGGCCTCGACTCTTTACGAGGTACCGCTGTTGTTGGAGCGGGAGGGTCTGGCGACGGTCGTCTGCCGGAAGCTGGGCCTGCCGGAGACGGAGCCGGACCTTGCAGAGTGGACGGCGCTGGTCGGCCGGATCAAAGGCGCCCACCGGCGGGTAAAAATAGCCTTAGTGGGGAAATATACCCAGCTGCACGACGCATATCTCAGCGTTGTGGAGTCGTTGTTCCACGGCGGGACGGAAAATGATGCCATTGTGGAAATTCAATGGACCGACTCGGAGCAGCTGACCGCGGAGAATATCCGGGCGCAGCTCGGCGGCTGCGATGGGATCCTCGTCCCTGGCGGCTTTGGCGACCGGGGGGTGGACGGCATGGTCCTGGCGGCCCGGTATGCCCGGGAGAACCGGGTGCCGTATCTGGGCATCTGCCTGGGGATGCAGGTCTGCGTGATCGAGTATGCCAGGCATGTCCTCGGCTGGGCGGACGCCAATTCGTCGGAGTTTGACCCGGCGACGTCGCATCCGGTCATTGATCTGATGCCGGACCAGGTCGGCGTGACCGCCAAGGGCGGAACGATGCGGCTGGGGCAGTACCCGTGTATGCTGGCAGGCGGCAGCCTGGCCCAGGCGCTGTATGGCACCGGCCAGATCGCCGAGCGGCACCGCCACCGGTATGAGTTCAACAATGCGTATCGGCAGGCCTTTTCCGCACGAGGGATGCGGTTTTCCGGCCTTTCGCCGGACGGCAGCCTGGTGGAGATGGTGGAGCTGCCGGAGCACCCGTTCTATATCGCGGCCCAGTTCCACCCGGAATTTAAAAGCCGCCCCAACCGGCCGCATCCGCTGTTTGCCGGCCTGGTTGCTGCTGCGCTGGCCCGCAAAGGCGACTGAGCTTTGCCGGCGTGGGCGCGCCAAAGAGATCTTACTTCCCAAAATTAGGGCAGCTGCAGACCTTGCAGCTGCCCTGATTTTTGCGCGATAAAAAACAGCAAGCGGCGCGCCGCTTGCTGTTTGCCTTTATAAGTTTATAAAAAATTATGCCTGGGGCGGCGCGGTGCGCGCTGCCTTGCTTCTTCTGCGGCGGCGGGGGCGGCGGGGCTTTTGCTGCAGCCGCGCATAGGATTGGGC
>CAUBQU010000171.1 GCA_958438185.1 uncultured Oscillospiraceae bacterium | reverse complement strand
CGTACGAAATGCAATCCTGCCGCACCGTAGCAAAGCGGTGCGGCAGGTCGACCTTTCTTATTTGGGCAGGCGCATCGGCGTCAGCGCCAGGTAATCCTCCAGCCCGCCATCGTTCAGGCAGCACTCGATGATCTGGCGGCCCAGCGGATCCAGATCGTCCGTCAGGAACTGGCGGATCTCCTGCTTGAAGAAGTCCGTCAGGATCTTGGCGCCGGCGTCATAGCCGTCCTCGCCCAGCTTGGACTGGGTCTCGGGGCGCAGGAACGTGGGGCGGATATACTGGTTGTTGAGCTTCAGGTCCTGCATGGCGTAGCCAAACAGCGGGCATCTGGCCGGGGTGACATGGCGCTCTTTCACGACGCCGGACATCCGTGCCAGGTACTCCCGGACGACCCACTCGCCCATGAAGCCGATGTTATAGCAGCCGATGTGTTGGTTCGGGATCAGCACGTTCAGCGTCTTCGGCGTGGACATAATCTGCCGCAGCAGCAGATTGGCCTGGGTGACCTTTTTGCCCGTGGCAAAGGGCCAGTAGGAGCCGACGCCTTCGGACTTCATGCCGCCGCCATCGACGATGGAGGGGTTCTTAAACCCACGGGGCGAGACCAGACGCCACAGCCAGGCCAGGCTCTGGGGGATGACATGCAGCATACCCATGACGCCGTAATTCGGATTCTCCCGGGTCGACGGCGGCATTCTGACGCCGAAGCTGCGGACATCGACAGCCTGGGGCTCGTCATCCGGGACAATATTATCCAGCATCGTTCTGGGAATGATGACCCGGGGGTTCGTGCACAGCTTGCCGGTGGATTCCTTGGCGTGCTCCCAGATCAGGCAGGTCGCGCCGGGCATTGCGTCCATATTGAAGAATTCCAAGGGGCGCTTGGGGTGGATGGAGATCTTTTCATAGACGGGGTTGTTGCCGTAGGCCGTCATGCCATCCATCCGCAGGAACCAGCCGCTCTCGGCGTCCTTGATCATCAGCTTGCCAACCTCCGGGTCCTGGTACTTGCTATAGGCCAGGGCCATATCGTCGGCGATGGGGTAAATTTTCGACGTGTCGTTCAGCGTCATATAATACTGCTCGCCGCTGAGCACGTGGGTGCCGATCAGGATCCGGCCGTCGTCCTCCCGGTGCGGGTCCTCCAGCATTTCGCTCTTACCGCCGCCGGATGCGCCTTCGTGCATGAAGACCGTCTCGCTCTCGTACGGCGTCTCGACCTTGGCGGCCGAAGCGTGGCAGCAGACCCAGCCTTCCTGCTCGCCAATATCCAGCAGGATGGAGAAGACGCCCTTCTTGGCCGAGGGGCCGGGGTAGAGATTATAGGCAAAGACCTCGTGCAGGTCCTTGCTGCGGTTGTGGACGACGACCTGCTTGCCGTCAAAATGCGTGTGCCGGAACGGCGGCGCGACATAGATGATCGAACGGGGCTTAAAGGGCTCGGCAATATCCTGCACGCTGATAAAGCCCTGCATATTGGCCAGGGCCGAAGCGAAGAACGCGGCGTTGCCCGGGCAGATCATCAGGCTCTCGTAGCCATAGCGGCGGTCGCCCGCCCGGAAGGGCAGCAGAATGACCTGCTGGGTGGAGAGCCAGTCCAGCGTCTCCTGGCGCACAGGCGCAAAGTCCGTGCCGAAGCGCTCTTTATAGGTGGGCTTGTCCGTCGGCAGATCGTCGCCAATGACCATGCAGTTGGGGTCGCGGCGGCGCATATAGTCTTCCATAAAGTTGACGGCCGCGCCGTTCTTGCAGCGGATGACCTCCGCCTCTTTGACCGTTCTGCCGCCGATCTGGTAGACAACGTCATACCGGGCCGTGTGGGTCGGACCATAGACCATCTCGTCCAGCTCGTCCTGCGTTTCGGCGTAGGCGATGCAGCGGCACTTTTTCAGCGCATCGCTGACGTCCTGCGGCAGCACAAATTTATCAAAATAATCGTCTGTAAACATGTTCCATTCCTCCTTGGGCGGCACTGGGCACCCCAGGAAGGATGCCGCGGTTCTGCCACGATATCTACTATACCGGATTTTCCCAGATATTGCAAGTCGGAATTTGGAAATTGCAAAATCCCCCGTAAAAAAACAGGCGCCCCCTGCTAAAATGCAGTGAAGACGCCTGCTTTTTGCACTTTTATGCGAAACCGGATCTCACAACGCCAAGTACTTGGCCCGCTCGCCGCCAATATACTTCGGCCGCGTCCGCGCACAAAGTAAAATCGCCTCACCCAGATGATCATCTGGCAGCCGGACCGGCACCGCTACATGCTTCAGGTGCATCCCGATGAGCGTGCCGCCAATATCCAGGCCCGCGTCCGCGCGGATCTCTTCCACAGCGACAGGGTCCTCCATGGCCGCATACGTGACCGTGGCAAAGGACCCGCCGGCATGGGCGTGGGGTACCGCGTTGACGATCTCATACCCCCGCTGCTCCGCGACAGCCCGCTCCACGATCAGCGCCCGGTTTAAGTGCTCACAGCACTGAACCGCCAGCTGGATGCCCCGGGTCTGCAGCTCGGGATAGATCCCGTCCAGCACGGCCTGCGCCAGCTCCAGGCTACCGCCCTTGCCGATCCGCACCCCGGCGATCTCGCTGGAGCTGCAGCCAATGACCAGCAGCTGGCCGCGCCGCAGCTTTGCCGCGTCGATCAATTCGAGAATGATTTTTTTTGCTTGGTTTGTTAAATCCTCATGCATATAATTGAACCTTCTTCCACATCGGCAGTTTGCTTAACGCATAATATAATACCATACCAAGCACCACGCCGACAAGCCCCTGGGCAATATTATTGGGGATGGATGCCAAAGCGGCCTTTGCTTCGCCCAGGAAGAGGGTCTCAAACGTCCAGTAACCGGCTGCCATCCAGAGCTCTGCGATCAGGCTGGCAAGGATTTTCTTCCAGACCTTGTCGCCGCCGCTCTTGCTCATGGCCTTCCAGAGCAGTGCCGCGATAACGGCGATCAGGCCCTTGATGATCAGCGTCGCCGGGGCGTAAAACGCGTAGCCGGAGAGGATATCCGCCAGCATGGAACCGATGCCCCCGGCGACGGCACCGTAGAACGGCCCGAACAGGAAGGCGCTCAGCAGGATAAAGCCGTCGCCCAGATTCGTATAACCGACCATTGTCGGGATGCGGATGAGCATCGTGGCCACGCAGACCATGGCAGTCAGCATCGCGGTATAGGTCAGCTTCAGTGTCTTTTCCAGTTTCATGTTTTGTTCCTCCTTGTGGTAGGATCTCTTTTCCGCGCCCGCGTCCCGGGGCAAATTTTGTTGCTTTCGATCCGTCCTCCCGGTTATATCATAAAACTGATATTAAAAAAAGTCCCAAAAATAAATATTTTTATGGTATCAGTTAAATTTGCCGCATGGCAGAAGTCCCTGGCGCATACAATGCAGTAATGCCAATCCTGAATTGAAAGACAGGATCCGCTTTTCGTATCGCGCCAAAAACATGACGGAGGAACCAGCATGAACCAACTGCCTGAAGAGACCGCCCTCTCGCTCCCCCACCGGCTGAACCTGGAAAATCGCCAGCAGCTGCATCTGACTGGCATCACCGAAGTCGAAAGCTTTGATGAGACCGCCGTCATCCTGCACACAGCCGCCGACACCCTCATCATCCGCGGCGAGGGCCTGCATCTGCGCGCCCTAGACAGCGGCAAGGTCGAGGTCGACGGTCAGGTCAGCGCCATCGTCTACGAGGCGGCGCGGCGCACCGGCGGTGGCTTTTTCTCCCGGCTTCTGGGCTGAACCATGGAATACCCAGTCCTGCTGCAGCTGCTGCAGCTGTGCGGCTCTGCCCTCTTTGGCGCGGCGCTCGGCCTGCACTATGATCTCATCCGCCCCCTGCGCCGCGCCCTGCCCCGGCTGACGCCCCTCTGGGATCTCTGGTTCGGCCTGTCCAGCCTGGCGCTGTGCTGTCTGTTCTGCCTGTACC
>CAUBQU010000170.1 GCA_958438185.1 uncultured Oscillospiraceae bacterium | reverse complement strand
AGGTTTTTTTCCAAAAAAAGGATTGACTTTTTCCTATGGTTTGGGTAGAATAGGAACAACAGTTACCATACGCTAACTGAATTCAATAATTCCCGCTGCGCAAGGAAAAGGCAGCGGCCTCCGGCGCGCGAGAGCGCGCAAATACTTACACCAATGGTTAGCAAAAGCTAACTAAAGAAAGGAGATTTCGCATGAGCGTTGTTATTTTAGGCGGAAATGAATGTATGGAGCGGCAGTATAAGGACCTGTGCCGGGATTATAAGTGCCGGGTCAAGGTCTTTATCAAGCCGGTGGGCAATTTGAAGAACAAGATGGGCCAGCCGGACCTGATGATCTTCTTCACCAGCACGATGTCCCACAAAATGCTGCGCAGCGCGCTGCGGGAGACGAAGGGCCTGCCGACGGTCATCGCCCGGTCTCACTCCAGCTCGATGGCGGCGCTGCGCAATATTCTCGATACCCACGCAGCCAGCTAATCCAAAATGACCCGCCAGGCGTCGACCAGCCGGGGCAGCGTCCAAGCGGCGTTGGCTGGGCTGGTGGAGGGCAGCTTTTGCGCGGGCAGCTTTGTTTGCGGCAGGAGGTATTTCTGATACAGCCGCCAGGACGCTGTGCCGTTGCAATAGATTTTGCGGATCTTTGCGGTTTGCAGGATCGGCGTCAGGTCATTGGGCGTGACATTGCGGATGCTGCTGTCACTGGAGCCGGTGATCTCGCAGCTGGCGATGGTATCCCACAGCGCGATCCCGTGGTTCAGCAGCAGCGCCTGCTTTTCCGGGATCGACTGGGGAACAGGCGCGCCTGTCAGCGCTGACAGGACCCGCCAGAAGCGATTTTGCGGGTGGCCATAGAAAAACGCCGCCTCCCGCGATTTGACCGATGGAAACGACCCTAAGATCAGGACCCGGCTTCTCGCGTCGTAGACCGGCGCAATGGTATGATGCAGAAATTCCGCCATGCTGCAGCCCTCCGATTTCAATCTCGCCCCCTATCATAGCACACAAAGCCGCCTTGGTCAAAGGCGGCTTTGCTAGTATTATTATTTATTAGGCGCGGCTTTGCCGCTGTAGGAGCTGGCGCATCCAGCGTAGGTCGCCGGGGCGCAGTGCGTGGCTTAGCCAGAGCAGGCAGAGTAGCAGCGTCAGGTATCCGCCGCTGCCCAGTAGCACTGCGGGCAGGCTGCCCAGATGGCGCAGCGCAGTCCGGCAGGCCAGGGCGCACAGCGCGGCGCAGCCCAGCATTTTCCCGGTGAAGACCCAGTCCGGCGTCTGCCCGGTGTGACGGAGCAGCCGGCCGATGCTGAGGCAGAAATTCACGCCGTGGGAGACGGCAAAAGCCCAGTAGTAGCCGTCGATGCCCCAGCGGGGCAGCAGCAGGAGCAGCAGAAGAATATCCAGCCCCGCGGTAATGCAGTTGTAGCGGACAGAGGCGACCTGTTGCCCTAAGCCCTTGAGCATGGCGTCCACGATCGCGTCCAGATATAGCAGCACCAGCAGCGGCGCGAACAGCTGCAGATAGCGCCCTGTCTGGGTGCCGGGATAAAGCAGCTCCGCCAGGGGCTTGGCCAGGCAAAAGGCAGCCCCGGCGATCGTACAGGCGTATCCGGCCCCCAGATGCAGGCAGCGGCCTGTCAGATAATGGACCCGCCGCTCGCTCCCGGCAGCTGTACACCGGGCTAGCTCCGGGACGAGAAGGTCGGAGAAGGCGTAGAGCAGCGTCGCTGGGAACATCATCACAGGGAAGACCATCCCGTGGATCGTGCCATAGGCCGCCAGGGCGTTTCCGTGGGCCAGACCGTAGGCGGCTAGGCCCCGGGGGATGAGCAGATGCTCTGCCGTGCTTAGACTCGAGCGCAGCAGGTCACTCAGCCCCAGCGGCACGCAGAGCCGCATCAGCTTACGCCAGAGGCCGGGCGTCTTTTCCAACTGGACGGCCCGCTGGCAGCGCCGGTAGATTAGGCCCAAGATCAGGCACAGGGCCACATCGCCCAGCCCATTGACCGTCAGCAGAATACGGCAGCATTGGACGCTGTCGCTGGCGCGGGACAGCAAGAAAATATTGCACCCAAAGAGAAGCACTTGGAGCAGCAGCTCGACAGCTGTCAGCTGCTTGATCTTGACGCAGGCGGTAAACCAACCGCTCAGCACGGCGCTGAGGCAGCCCGCTGGCAAAAAGACGGCCAGGATACGAAGTGCCCCGGTGGCCTCTTCCGCCTGGAGCCAATGGACGCTGATCCAGGGTGCGGCGGCAAAAAGCGCGGCCCCGGCCAGGCAGCTGAGGGCGGCGCCATAGCACAGGCAGCAGGCGGTGACGGTCCGGGTGGAGGCGTGGCGGCCCCGGGCGTCGGCGATCAAATACATCGCGCCGACCCGGACACCAGCGGTGCCCAGCGTCGCGGCGAGGATCCCGACGGTGCCGATCAGCTGCACCAGGCCGATGCCTGCCGCGCCAATGTGCCCGGACAGCCAGATCTGAAACAGCATCCCGATGGTCCGCATCCAGATACTGGCGGCGCTTAAAAACAGTGTGTGACGCACCATGGCGTTGCGAATCGGCAAACGAACACCCCCTGTCCCAGTGTATGGGCAGGGGGTGCGGATTAGCACAGGGGAATCTCAGCGCGGGTCAAAATTCGCCTGTGGCATAGAGCAGGGCGGAAAGGGCGCACAGCGGCGCTGTTTCGCAGCGCAGGATTCGGGGGCCCAGGGTGCAGATCTGCAGTCCGGCCTGCTGGGCGGCCTGAATCTCCTCCGGTGTAAAGCCGCCCTCCGGGCCGGTCATCAGTGCGGCGGAGGAAAATGCGGCGTCCCCGATGGCCTCCCGGAAGGTACGGCGCTGTTCGTTTTCGTAAAAGAGCACCGGCAGCTCTGCCTGGGCTGCCTGGGCCAGCGCAGCGTCGAAGCTGGCGGCAGCTGTGACGGCCGGGATGCGGCCCCGGCCGGATTGCGCCGCAGCAGAAGCGGCGATCTTATTCCAGCGCGCCAGCTTTTTGGCTAGCGCGCCAGCGTCCGGCGTTGAGACGCAGCGCTTGGAGGGAAAGGCGATGATCTCTGCCGCGCCAAGCTCTGTGGCCTTTTGGACCACGTGCTCCAGTTTATCCGCCTTGGCAAAGGCCAGAAAGATCCGGACAGCGCATTTGGCCTCCGCCGCAGTCGGCGCGCTGTGCCGGACGACGAGGCTGACCTGACCCTGGCTGAAATCAGAGATGGTACAGGTATGATCTGTCCCGTTGCCGTCGCAGACGGTGACAGTGTCGCCGGGTTTGAGCCGCAGAACCTTGGCATGGGCGGCGTTTTCCCCGGTGAGGGTCAAAAAAGCGGGCTGCAGCTCGGCGACGGGCATGAAAAATTTAGGCATAATGATTTGCTCCTGTTTAGGCTGAGATTTGCGGGGCGCTGCCGCTAAGACGGCGCTCCAGCGGCGGCTGCAGCAGGCGGACAAAGCGTTTTACCACGAGGCCTGTCAGCAGAGCGGTGAGAATGGTCCCCTCCCGGGTGCCGATGATCTTCCCATGGAAAAACAGCAGAGACAGCAGCAGCGACAGTACCACGCAGCAGACGTCAAAGCCGATCTTGAGATCGCCGAAATTCTTCCCGGTGACGTCGGAGATAGCCTTGACAAAGGCTTCACCGGAATTCAAAATCACATTGGCGATGACGGACAAGCTGATGCCGAAGCCGAGGAGGACCGTGCCGCACAGCACGAGCAGCAACCGCACCGGATAGTTGGGCACGGGAATGGCGGCCACACAGGCCATGCCGAGGTCCGTGAACCACCCGAAGAGCAGCGAGAGCGGCACCTGCAGCAGCTGCACCGGCTGAAATTTTCTGCGCAGGATCAGGATCTGCCCAAGGATCAAAACGCAATTCCAGAGGATCAGCCAGACGCCCAGGGACAGGACGGTGAATCTGCAGCTCATGACATTGGCCGTCGAGGAGATCGGCGAGACGCC
>CAUBQU010000169.1 GCA_958438185.1 uncultured Oscillospiraceae bacterium | reverse complement strand
AGAGAGTGCTAAAATTTTGGAAAGCTGCGCAATATCCCGGTACGGATATTGGGCGGGGGCCCAGATCTCAATGCCGCCATCCGGCGTGGGACTGGCGATGGCGACTTCCGTCTCCAGATAAGCATGCTCCTGATATTGGGTATGATAATCCTTTTCTACGACGACGGCAGCCTCAGCAAAGGCGGCGTCCGGGTCGCCGGTTTTCCAGGAAAAGCTGCTGGCAATGTTCGTATCTCCCTGGACGGAGATACTGTTCGCATGGCGGGCCGACTTCACATCTGTGACCAGCGGCAGCGGCTCGTAGGAGACAGAAATCTGCTGCACGGCAGCGCGGGCGACCGCTTCCGTCTCGGCGATCACGACGGCGATGGGATCGCCGATAAACCGGGTTTTGTCCCGGCAGAGGACGGGCTGGTCCGGCGCGCCGATCCCAAAATAGTTTTCTCCCGGAATATCCCGCCAGGTGAGCACGTCGACTACACCGGGTACAGCCAGGGCGTCCTTTGTGTGAATCTCTAAAATTTTCGCATGGGGATGGGCGGCCCGGTATACCGCGCCGTGCAGGCAATTCTCCGGCTGCAGATCGCCAAAGAATTTAAGCTGACCCGTCGCTTTACAGACGGCGTCATCTCGTGAAATCCGAGTTCCGATGTATGCGGGCATACGGTCACGCCTCCTTTTCCAAATAGCGCTGATAGATCAGATTGCAGAGAACGTCCCGTCGGTACTGGGCACTCGCGCGGATATCGTCGATGGGGGAGATATCCGTTTGCAGCGTAAATGCAAACGCCTGTTTTGCTTGCCCGCGCTGCGAAAAGAGCGCTTCGCACTGGCGGGCGCGCTGGACCGTCAGCCCAACGCTGCCGCAGGCAATGCGGCAGCCAAACTGTGGATGCTGCAGCAGCGCGGCACTGGCCACGGAGATCTGCAGCGCGCTGCGGGGCCCGACCTTCTGGTAAACGCCGCGCCACGGCTGCCCTTGCAGCGGGATGCGAAGCGCTGTCAGCAATTCGCCCGGCTGCAGGCAGGTGCGGCCGGGGCCGCGGGCCAGTTTCTCGACGGCAACGCTGCGGCTGCCCGCAGCATGTTGCAGGACGGCGGTTGCACCGACCGCAGCCAGCGTCGGCGCGGTATCCGCAGCGGGGGAAGCATTGACCAGATTCCCGGCGATGGTGCCGCGCTTTCGAATCTGGGCCGAACCGACGCTGCGGCATGCTGCTGCCAGAACGGGGCACCAGGTCTGCACCAGCGGGTCAGTTTGAATTTGCGCGTGGGTACACAGCGCGCCAATGCAAAGCGTATCATCTTGCAGAGAAATCTTAGCCAACGCGGGGCGCAGAGCCTGCAGGTCCAGTAACTGGGGAGAGAAGGACTTCCCAGCCCGCAGCTGGGGCAGAAGATCGGTCCCGCCTGCTAAAATGGTATAGGGCGCGTCCTGCAGCAGCGCCAGCGCCTCTGTTAGAGAGCGGGCGCGGACAATGGTTTCAATCATACCGTTCCCTCCCCGGCGGCCTGCTGCACGGCGGCGATGATCTTGACATAACCGGTGCAGCGGCAGAGATTCCCCTCCAGCGCTTCTTTGATCTGCGCTACCGTCGGATGCGGGGTGCGAAGCAGCAATCCCTTTGCCGAGAGCAGCATCCCAGGCGAGCAAAAGCCGCACTGGATCGCACCGCAATCGACAAAGGCTTGCTGCAAGGGGTCCAGAATGCCGTCCTTTGCCAGCCCCTCGATGGTCATGACTGCATGCCCATCGACCTGCTGTGCGAGAACCAAGCAGGCATTGACTGCCTGATCATCAAGCAGAACCGTACAGGCGCCGCATTCTCCCTGCCCGCAGGCTTCTTTTGTTCCGGTCAGGTGAAAGACATCCCGCAGCAGGTCAAGGAGCCGCGCCGCAGGTGGGACGTCCGCCGTGACGGGGATGCCATTCAAAACAAAGGAAAGTTCCATGGTAGTTTGCCTCCTCTATTGCCTTGCTGTTTCAGCAACAGCGGGTGCGTCTTCGTGGATCTTTTTGGGCAGAAGCAGATTGAGAAGAATTGCGATCAGGGCTGTCCCGGCAACGCCGGTCAGAAGGGTCTGCACCAGAGACGGCAGCTGGGCCAGGGCGCTTGCATCAAAATAGCAGCCCATGCCGACACCGAGGGAGACGGCCAAAATGACAGTATCCCGGGTGTGCAGCTTTTCCGAGGTAATGACCTGAATGCCGGAGACGACGATCATCCCAAACATCATAATGCACGCACCGCCCAGGACGGGGTAGGGAATCAGGGTAAAGATGGCGGCGATTTTCGGCACGAATGCCATGACGGTCAGAATGATCCCGGCATAGACGACGACAAACCGGCTTTTTACGCCGGTGAGGCGAATGAGACCGACATTCTGGCGGAAGGAGACGTTCGGGGCACAGTTGAAGAGGGCGGAAAAGGAGGAGCCGAGGCCGTCGCAGATATTGCCGCGGCGCAGCTCCCGGTCTGTCGGGAGGCGGTTCTCCACGGCGAAGGCGACGCCCGTCGTGCAGCCGACAAATTCCATCATCGAGGCAAAGTAAAGGATCAAAATGGGCAAAATCGCATCGAGCCGGAAGGAGATGCCAAAGGCGAGGGGCCGCGGCAATGCAAACCAGGCATAATTGCGCAGCTGGGAAAAATCGACCATCCCCAGGCAGGCGGATAAAAGATATCCGGCGATTATGGCGATAAAAACAGAGCAGGAGCGGACAAAGCCCCGGCCGACGGTACTGAGCAGGATCCCGAGGACCAGGGCAAATCCGGCGACGGCAAGGTTTTTCACCGAGCCAAAATCAGCGCTGCCGGTGCTTCCGGCGGCATAATTGATGCCGTAGCTGAGCAGAGAAACGCCGATGGCCAGGACGACAGCGCCGGTGACGACCGGCGTCAGCAGATGGCGGCATTTTTGAATGATCCACTGGCCGAGGACCGCCTGCAGAAGGCCGCCAATGATGCAAGCGCCGATAAAAGCGCCGTAACCTAAGTCCGGATTCGTGCTGATGGCGCAGCCCGCGCCGACAAAGGTAAAGGTACCGGCCATGACAATCGGCAGCTTCGAGCCGACGGGCCCGACGCCGAGGGCCTGGACGATGGTCGTTACCCCGGCGGCAAAGAGGGAGCATTGGACGATAAAGGCAGTCTCTGTGGTCGAAAAGCCGACTGCCGCCGCGATAATAAGTGCGACGGCTAAGTTACCGGTAAACATCGCGGCGACATGCTGAAAGCCAAGCGCCAGCCCAACGCCGACCGGCGTTTTATCATTTAGATTGTAGGTGACGGTTTTGTGCTGTTTCATATGCGTGATCCCCCTCGTTTTGACGGTATATTTCAGCGCAACGGGTTTGGTTGGGACGCCGCCATTTTGCAATGACGACGTCCCATGGGGTTGCGCACAATGGATGTAGTTAGAGGTTCAGGCCAAAGCGGCGCAGGTCAGCACGAACGCGCGCATCGATCTCCTCCCACTGCGCGGAGGGCTTTCCGGTGGCACGGTCGTAGCACTCGTAGTAGCTTTGTCCCTTGGGCTGATCGGCAACATGCTCTTCGTAATGCCCCAGGCAGTAATTGACGATCTCCAGCGCCTGGTCCAAGCGGAGCCCGGCAGCGGCCTTGAAGACGTCGGCACAGAAATAGGCTTCCAGCGGCGTGAGATAGTTTTTCAGTGCGCCGCCCGCACTTCTCGGGCCGGTCGTCAGTTCCATACCGGAGACGCAGGTCGTGATGAGCCCGGCGGCGTTGGTATAGAGAATATCCTCCGTGCAGGGGCCGGCGGTCTGGTTGATGATCTTGTCCAGAATGGTGTGGGTATTGCGGGAGGTCGCCTGGACGGACATGCTCATTGCCCAAAGGCCGGTCCGGCAGCAGACGGTATTTTGCCGCACATCGAACATCGAGCAGTTGGAGATGTCGGTGCCGAAGTATTTTTCGGAGAGAGCGGTAAGGGTGCCGTCC
>CAUBQU010000168.1 GCA_958438185.1 uncultured Oscillospiraceae bacterium | reverse complement strand
ATGGCGATATACTGGCTCAGGGAGGATTTCATGTTGAAGATGTCGCCCTGCAGGGAACGCAGGAATACATTGCCCTTGCAGCGACTTACGGCTTCAACGAAGGCGTCGACTTGGACAGAATTTTTCAGTTTCATAGTAAGCCCTCCTAAAGATGTTTCCTTTTTGATCGGTATGTGCTATAATCCTGATAAAATCGTTGCAATCCTGCTTCTGGGGGGATTTCTCCAGAAGCTGTGTGCTTTCCCCGCTTGCTGCGCGCAAAGCACGCGCCGCCGTCTTGGGCAGGACCTGCCGCGCCGACGGCGCGATCAAAGGCTTTTTGAGCGTTTGACCAGTTTCTAGTATAATGCATCTAACCCGGCAAGTCAAGAATCGACTTTGCATTTATTGGAAATTCTGTGCTTTCTTCCGCGGCTTCTCGGCGGATTTTTGGGGGTTTTTATGAAAACAGCTGCCATCATCAGCGAATATAACCCATTTCACAATGGGCACGCCAAGCAATTCCGCCTCATCCGGGAGCGGTTCGGGGCCGACACGGTCATCGTCTGCCTGATGAGCGGCAATTTCGTCCAGCGGGGCGAACCGGCGCTTTTGCCGAAGGCGGTGCGGGCGGAGGCGGCGGTGGCCTGCGGGGCGGACCTCGTCCTGGAGCTGCCGGTGACGGCGGCGCTCTCCTCCGCGGAGTGGTTTGCTGCGGGCGGCGTCCGGCTGCTGGATGCGCTGGGCGTCGTTGACGAACTGTGCTTCGGCGCGGAGACGGCGGACCGGGACGCCCTGTGGCAGACGGCGGCCTGCCTGCGGACCCCGGCGTTTTCTGAGGCGCTGCGTCGGGAGTTGGCGGGGGGCATCTCCTTTGCCGCTGCCCGCAGCCGGGCGCTGGCGCAGCTGGGCGCTGCGCCGGAAGTGGTGCGGCAGCCGAATGATATTCTGGCGGTGGAGTACTGCAAGGCGCTGCAGGCGCTGGGCAGTCAAATAGAGCCTGCCGTGTTCTTGCGGCAGGGGGCGTATCACGCCGTGCTGCCGGAGGGGGAGAACCCGTCGGCGACGTCGCTGCGGGGGCTTGAGCGGCTGGAGGACTGGGCGGCGTATGTCCCGGAAGCGGCGCTGGCCGTCTACGCGCGGCACCCGGAACGATACCGGCGGGAGAACGGCGAGCGGGCGATGCTGGCGGTGCTGCGGCGGATGCCGGAGGCGGAATTTGCCGCGCTGCCCTACGGTTCCGAGGGACTGTGGCGGAAGCTGTACCGGGAGAGCCGCCGGGCGGGCAGTGTCGATGCCTTGCTGGACGCCGTCAAATCCAAGCGCTACGCCCGCAGCCGCATTGCCCGGATGTGCATGTGCGCGTATCTGGGCCTGGATGCGGACGCCATGGCGATGGAACCGCCGTACCTGCGGGTGCTGGCGATGCGGGAGCCGGGGCGGGCACTGCTGCGGCGGGCGCATGCGACGAGCCGCATCCCGCTTATCCAGGCCGGAACCCGGGTGCGCGCGCCGTATTTTGCGCTGGAGACGCGGGTTTGCGACCTTTACGCCATGTTTGCGCCCCCCGGCGCGCCGCTGACCGCTGACGGGGAGCGGCACAGCAGGATATTTTATCAAAATGAAAAATAATGCTTGCATTTTTGGCAATGCTGTGGTACTATATCTAGGCGATGCGAATCGGAAAGCGCCGCTGTGCGCTTTTTTAATACAGTAGAAAGAGGTGAACAGAGTGAAGGAAGGTATCCATCCCAAGTACGAACAGACTACGATCAGATGCGCATGTGGTGAAGTCATCGAGACCGGTTCCACCAAAAAGGACATCAAAGTTGAAATCTGCTCCAAGTGCCACCCTTTCTATACCGGCAAGCAGAAGCTGGTTGATACTGGTGGACGTGTTGACCGTTTCAACAAGAAATACGGTCTGAAGTAATTTGCACAAGCCCGCGCCTGATGTTGGTGCGGGCTTTTTTCTATTTGCCATGGGGGAAGAATGGAACAACTGGAACGACATGTGATAGAGCGGGCAATTCTGGTGGGCCTCAATGCCGATTGCTTTGCCCCGGAACAGACAGCGACGGAGGCGTCGCTCGACGAGTTGGCGGCGCTTTTGGAGGCTGCCGGAGGCCAGTGCGTTGGCCGGGTGCTGCAAAACCGCCACACGCCGGACCCGCACAGCTTCATCGGCGAGGGCAAGGCCCAGGAGGTCCGGGCGCTGGCCGCGCAGACCGGGGCGGAGATGCTGATCTTTGACAATGCCCTTTCGCCCTCGCAGCTGCGGGCACTGGAGGAGCTGACCGGCGCAGTCGTGCTGGACCGCAGCGCCTTGATTCTGGATATTTTTGCCCAGCGGGCCAAGACGGCCGAGGGCCGCCTGCAGGTGGAGCTGGCCCAGTACCAGTATCTGCTGCCCCGGCTCAGCGGCATGGGCAAGAGTCTGTCGCGTCTGGGCGGCGGCATCGGCACCCGCGGCCCCGGCGAGACAAAGCTGGAGACAGACCGCCGCCACATCCGCGAGCGCATCCACCGGCTGCAGCGGGAGCTTGCCGAGGTGCGCCGGACCCGGGCGGTCCAGCGGGAGCGCCGGATGAAAAATTCCATCCCGGTCGTCGCCCTGGTGGGCTATACGAACGCCGGGAAATCGACGCTGCTCAACGCCCTGACCGGTGCTGGCATCCCCGCCAATGACCGCCTGTTCGATACCCTGGATACGACAACGCGAAAGCTCCGCCTGTCAGAGACGACCCAGGTGCTGCTTTCGGACACCGTCGGGTTTATCTCCAAGCTGCCGCATCATTTGGTCGACGCCTTTCAGGCGACGCTGGAGGAGCTGCGGTATGCGGACCTGCTGGTCCATGTCATCGACGCGACGGATCCGCAGCGCCAGGCGCATATCGCCGTGGTGGAGAAGCTCATCGGCGCGCTGGCGGGAGAGGGTGTGCCGGTTATCTCCTGCTATAACAAGGCGGACCTGGAGGTCGAGACGCTGCCCCACGGGGAGCTGACCATCGCCGTCTCCGCCAAAACGGGGGCGGGACTTTCCGATCTGCTGGCCCTGATGGAGCAGGCCCTGCAGCGGGGGCAGCATCGGGCAAAATTCCTGCTGCCCTACGCCATGGCAGGCCAGCTTGAGCTGCTGCACCGCCAGGCGCAGGTGCTCGCATGCGAATATACGGAGCGCGGCATCGCTGTGGAGGCTGTGTGTGATGAAATTCTCTACGGCAAGCTGCAGGCGTATCTTATAGAAAGCGAGGGGTGAGGCGAGATGGAGCAGCCTGTGAAGCTAGCGCCGTTCTTCACCCCCACCGGCCCGGCGGCGGAGACGATGATCGAGAAAAAATCCCGCTTCACCGGCAGGATCTGGCCGGTGGAGACGGAGGAGGAAGCGTTGGCGCACATCAAAAAGACCCGGGATGAATTCTGGGATGCGACGCATAATGTCTACGCTTACATAATAAAAGGCGGCGCGACCCGCTACAGTGACGACGGCGAGCCCGGCGGCACAGCGGGAATGCCGGTGCTCAATGTGCTGCGCCAGGCGGAGATTTCCAACGTCTGCTGCGTTGTCACCCGCTATTTTGGCGGGATACTGCTGGGTGCAGGCGGGCTGGTGCGGGCCTATGGAAGGGCTGCGAAGCTCGCGCTGGATGCGGCGGGCATCTCGGTGCAGCGGGTCTGGTCCCAGGTGCGTATCCCGTGCCCGTACCATCTTTTTGAGCGGGTCCGGCTGGAGGTGGCGGCGTTTGGCGGCCAGGTGCAGGATACGGACTTCGCCGCCGATGTGACGCTGAATGTCCTGCTGCCGGAGGAGCAGGCGGCGCCGTTTTTGCTGCGCCTGCAGGACCTGTCCGGCGGGAAAATGCAGCCGGAGGTCATCGGAACGTGCTACCGGGCCTTCCCGGTGGAAAAATAGGCGGAACGGAAAGGGGAGCGCCGCAGTGGAGGAACTGAGTATTCGCCAGCGCCTGGAGCAGGCGGAGCATGAAAATTTAGCGCCCTGGGCGGCGTTTGCCGATGCATCCCGGGGCCGGGCCTATCCGGAGGAGCCGTGCCAGATGCGCACCTG
>CAUBQU010000167.1 GCA_958438185.1 uncultured Oscillospiraceae bacterium | reverse complement strand
CGCATAGCGTTTGGCTAATAAGCGAGAGTCAAAATCTCTGATTTTGCTCCTCGAGCTTATACAGCGTAGTCGAACCCATACAGCGTAGAGGGATTGCTGCAACGCAAAAGCAAGTTTCCACCGCAGTACTCGACTCCTCCAGCCCCCCAACCACAAAAAACACGCACCGGCCACCGCCGATGCGTGCTCAAAATTCAAATTGCATTATTCTGTTCCGCCCGTCACATCTGGTTCGGTCGTCCCATCAGCCGACGCCCCATCTCCCGGCGCGTCGTCGCCTGTCTCCGGCGGCAAACTCGTCGCGTCCGGCGGGGTCTCCTCCTCCAGCAGCGGCCGAAGGACGCTGTAGTTGTCAAAACGCGTATCGCGGGAGGTCGTCAAGAAAACGAGCTGGGCCGCAGGCTCTGTCACGCTGCCCGCCGCTGCGGCGGCAATCGTCTCCAGGTCCTCGCCCTGGATACCGGCGAAATACAGCCGCCCGGTGACGCCCGTCAGCGCCGCTGCCGCGTCCTGAACGCAGAAGGAGATGCGCAGATTGCTGGCGGCGAAGGCGTTTTTCAGCGCCGTGGCCGCGTCCTGGATGATCTCCGCCTTCGTCTGGCTGGATTCGTAGGCGATGTTGCCGCTGGTAGGGAAGTAGAAGTCGTCGAAGACGACCTCCGTAAAGCCTAGACTTGAGAGCTCCTTGCAGACCTGCTGCAGATAATCCTGCACCGTGGCGCTGGCCGGGTCGAGCCAGTAGACGCTGTCGCTGTCGGCCCAGAGGGCGCCGCTGGAAAGCTGCAGGGCGCAGTCCATATGCGCCAGGGCAAAGGCCGTGTCCGCAAAGGCCGGGATGCGGGCGATAAGGGAGAAGCCCCGCCCCTTGAGGTCCGAGATCAGCGCGTCCACCGCCGCGCTGTCGAGGTCCGACGTCTCCGCGCCGGAGATTTTCGTCGTGTAGTAAAATTTCCCGCTGGTGCCCCGCAGGTCCAGCATCACGCTGCAAGGCTCCTGCAGCGCCTCCAGCGCCGCCTGGACGCCTTCTAAGTCGCTGCGCAGCATCTGCCCCGTGACGTAATAGCCTGTGATCCGCTGCGCCGTCCCGGTGGCGGAGCCGTCGTCGATGTAATGGATCTCGACCTCCTGCCGCGCCGGGGCATCGCTGCCGTCGGCGTCCGCCAGAGGAATTTCCTCCGTCGTTTTCGAAAAATCAAACGTCACCCCGTCGCGATGGTAGACGACGAAGCGCTGCATGTAGACAAGATACAGCCCCCCCAGCAGGAGCAGGACGAGCAAAATGACGCCGACCGCCTTCGCGGTCTGCTTCATGCGGACTTTATTGCGATAGGAAAGCTTCGGCAAACCGCTTCGCTCCTTTCCGCCGCGCCCCAGGCCCGGCTAAATCACGGCGCTCACGCCCAGCGACACCGCCAGCATAATACACCCGGCGATGACGACGCCCAGAAAAATGGCCGGCAGGCTGCTGCGCAGCCGCATCCCCAGCAGGGAGGCCACCAGCGCCCCCGTCCAGGCCCCCGTCCCCGGCAGTGGAATGGCCACCAGGATCATCAGCCCCAGAAATTCGCCCCGGGCCAGCCGCGCGCTGTTGCGCTGCGCCTTGCGCTCCAGCCAGCTGGAAAACCGCTGCAGCCAGGCAAACCGCCGCATCCAGCCCAGCAGCCGCCGGGCAAAGAGAATGATAAACGGCACCGGCAGCAGATTACCCGCCGTACACAGCGCCAGCGCCGCCACCGGCTGCATCCCCTTTGCGATGGCCAGCGGCAGCGCCCCCCGCAGCTCCACGACAGGCAGCATCGCCGTCAAAAATATTTTTAAAACTTCCGTAAATTCCATGTAACGCTCATTTCCGCCCCGCAAAACCCGCCGGGCCCAAAAATCAGCTACTATTATACCAGCATCCGCCGCCCCCGACAAGGCGTGAAATTTTAAAAAGCATTACGGAAATCTTAAAATTTCGTCACAAAAAGGGGATGCACCCATGGGCTGCTGTGCACCCGGTGCGGTGCACCCGGTGCGAGTGCCTACAAGCAGCGTGACTCCGTTCGACGCCGCAGGCTGCTGACTACGATGGCCCCCAAGCCACCACCGCACCCTCGTAAGCTACAGCGAAGCGGCAAGCGGTCTGCACACCGGCCACCAGGGCACGGATGCACTTGCAAATTTGCCTGGTAGCTGGTACAGTGTGCGGCGACGATGACGGACGCAGCCCAGGCGAGCCCCTGGCAGGGAAAGTGTGAAAGGGGCGGTCTTGGAGCCCCTTTCGCGTTCAATCAAAAAAGCGTTTGCGAAGCAAATGCTAGGGCCGGACGCTTGCGGCCGGCCGCCCCCCGCCTTTGGCGGCGTCTTTCTTCCCCGACTCTTTCTTCGCTGGAGAAGAAAGAATGGAGCCCCCGGAGGGCGCTAGCCAGCTTGCCTGGTAGACATTAAGACGTAAAGCTTCTCAATCCTGGAGCAACATTTCCCCCGCCTTATAAATATCCCCCGCGCCGACGGTGACGATCAGGTCCCCCGGCTGGGCGATCTCGCGGAGATACGCGGCGACCTCCGGCAGCGTGTCGAAGGCGACCGCGCCGGGGATCTCCTTTGCAAGGTCCCGGGAGGAGATGCCGATGGTGTTCCGCTCCCGGGCGGCATAAATCTCCGCCAGGACGACATGGTCCACCTGCCGCAGCTCCCGGACAAACTCGGAAAACAGCGCCTTCGTCCGCGTGTACGTGTGGGGCTGGAAGGCCAGGATGATCCGCCGGTGCTCCATCGTCTGCAGCGCCTGGATGAGCGCGTGCAGCTCGCCGGGGTGATGGGCGTAGTCGTCATAGATGGCCGCGCCGTTATACTCGCCCTTGCGCTCCATGCGCCGCCCCGCGCCCCGGAAGCTCTCCAGGCCCGCCGCGACGTCCGCGCCGTCGACGCCCAGCAGATACCCGCAGGCCGCCGCCGCCAGGGCGTTGTACGTGTTGTGCTGCCCGACGACGTTCAGATGCACATGGCAGTAGAATTTCCCGTTGGCGATGACGTCAAAATCCCGCCAATCCGTTGTGTAATTCTCGCCGTGGATGTCGTTGTCCTGCATGAGGCCGAAGGTGAGGTAGTCGAGCCCGTGCAGCGCCCGCCGCGTGTTGGCGTCATCGCCGTTGGCGACGACATGCCCCCCCGCTGGGACGAGCTGCGCAAAGCGCCGGAACGACGCCTGGACATCCCGCAGGTCCTTGAAAAAGTCGAGATGATCCGCCTCAATGTTCAAAATGACCGCAATGGTCGGGTAGAAATTCAAAAACGAGTTGCAGTATTCGCAGCTCTCCATAATGATCGTATCGCCCTTGCCGACCCGGTGCCCCGCGTGTAGCAGCGGCAGATAGCCGCCGATCATGACAGTCGGGTCCCGCTGGGCCTGCATGAAAATGTGCGTGACCATGGACGTCGTCGTCGTCTTGCCGTGGGTGCCGGAAAGGCAGATGGCGTTGCGGTAGGCCCGCATGATAATGCCCCAGGCCTGGGCCCGCTCAAAGACGGGAATGCCCGCCGCCCGGGCCGCCGCGACCTCCGGATTGTCGTTATGCACCGCCGCGGTGCGGATGATGCACTGGGCCCCGCGAATATTCTCCGCCCGGTGGCCAATGAAAACGGGGATGCCGCTTTCGATGAGATCGTCCGTCATGACGGACGCGTTCATATCCGAGCCGGTGATCTTGAGGCCCATATGCCGCAGCACCAGCCCCAGCGGCCGCATGGAAACGCCGCCGATGCCGATCAGATGCACCCGGGTCCCGGGGGTGAGATATTGCTCCAACGTTTGCTTGTTCGTGGCAGTCATGAAATTGCCTCCCCAAAAATGAAGACTACTTTAACTATCCTATTATAATACATGCCGCCGTATATTACAAGAAAAATATACGCCCGTCCCTGTTATCCTGCGTGTCTGTGCGTTAAAATATACAGAAAAATCGCCACCCGACCTGCAACCAGGCCGGGCGGCGTGATAAAATCATGAAATGGGCGGGTGCATTTTAAAAGCTGCGATCTTTCGTCGCAATCTCCTGCAAGCACTTCGCCGT
>CAUBQU010000166.1 GCA_958438185.1 uncultured Oscillospiraceae bacterium | reverse complement strand
ATGGGGTTATCCCGGTAGAGGTCCCAGTAGAAAATGCAGTAGTAGGCCCGGGTGCAGACGATGGCGAAGGGCGTCACCCATAGGACGCCGTCCAGCAGGTCGTCCTGCCGCAGGCCGAAGGCCTTGCAGCGGCGCAGGGCGTAGAGCACCGCCAGCAGAAAGCCGATGGCGATGATGATGCCGTACCAGTAAATGGGCTTTTGCCCCAGATAAAAGGCGATCCGGGGCGGGTCGACGGAGATGCCTAAGCCGGGGAAGGTGATGGGAGAGAGGATCATATGCCGCCCTCCGTCTCTTTGGGCAGGATGACCGACAGCGCCGCCCGCTCGGGCTGCACGGTGTCGCGGAGGAAGTCCGCCACGTCCTGCAGCTGGACCGACGCGTAAATGCCGGGGAAACTGAAATAGTCGCAGCCCTCAAAATGATAAGCGCAGGTCCGGTAGCAGATGGATTCGAAGCTGTCCAGGTCCCGCAGGCGGCGGCCCAGGGCGGATTTTTTCAGCCGGTCAAACTCCGCCTGGTCCAGCCCCTGGCGGAGCAGGCGGTCTGCTTCGTCCAATAGGGCTTGGCGGACGGCTTCCGGGTCCCGGCTGTCGCCGTCGGCATTTAAGAAGGCCGCGCCCCGCAGGCTCTCGTAGCCGATGGAAAAGTCGGCGTCGATGAGCCCGGCGTCATAGAGCTTGCCATAAAGGGCGGAGCCTTCTCCAGCCAGCATCTCGGCGGCCAGCTCCCCGGCGATCTCCGCCCGGAAGGCGTCGATGCCGCGCGCTGTGGGCCGGGCTTTGAACCCGGCGCTGAAGGCGGGCATGGCGATCTCCATGTGCCGCGTCAGCTTAGCGTGGACGGGGGTTAGCGCCTCGGGCGCGCCGTAGTCCTTCTGGGGAACAGCGCGGGTATGCTGCGGCATAAGCGCGGCGGCCAGGTCGCAGATGCGCTGGGGCGAGACATCGCCCACGACGCAGAGCATCAGGTTGGCCGGGTCGTAAAACGACGCGTGGCAGCGGTAGAGCAGCTCCGGGGTGATGGCCTGGATGCTCTCCACCGTCCCGGCGATGGGGACGCGCAGCGGGTGATGGGCGTACATGGCCTGGGCCAGCTGCTCAAAGCAGGCGGACCCGGCGCTGTCTTCATACATGCGGATCTCCTGGGCGATGATGCTGCGTTCTTTTTCAACGCTCTCTTGGGTGAAGTACGGCGTTGTGACAAAATGCAGCAAAAGCCGCAGGTTTTCCTCAAAGCGGTCGGTGCAGTCGAAGTAGTACGCCGTCATGGCGTAGCTGGTGAAGGCGTTGGGGCTGGCGCCGGTGGCGGCAAATTGCTGCATGGCGTTGCCCTCGGGCAGGTCGAACATTTTGTGTTCCAGATAATGGGCCACGCCCGCCGGAGTCTGGATAAGCTCGCCGTCGTCGCGGAAGGTCATGTCGACAGAGCCGTAGTTGGCGGCCAGGAAGGCGTAGGTTTTTGCAAAGCCCCGTTTGGGGATCACGCGGATCTCCAGCCCGCAGGGCAGGGTATGGGCGTAGACCGCTTCGCCCAGCAGCGGATATTCTGTCTTATTCATGCCTCGGCCCCCTTTAAGAAATAGACCGTATCGAGCGCGATGCGGTTTGCCGCGTCGATCACCTGCTGCAGTGTGACGCGCTCCAGCAGCGCGATCCGGTCTTCGATCGTTGCCTCTGAGCGGCAGATGGCCTGGCCCAGATAGAAGTCGTCGATGCGGCCCGGGGCGTCCAGACTGGCGCGCCAGGCAGAGCGCAGGTAGCGCCGGGCGGTCTCCAATTCGTCCCAGGTGATCTCGCCTTGCTTGCAGGCATCCAGCTGCTGCAGAATCGCGTCCCGCGCGGCGTCAAACTGGCAAAAGTCGATGCCGGAGGAGATGAGCATGATGCCCTTGCAGCGCTCTAGGCTGGACGAGGCGTAGTAGCAAAGCCCCAGCTCCTCCCGCACATGCAAAAACAGCTTGCTGTTGATGCCGCTGCCGAAGATGACATTGAGCAGCTGCAGGGCGACGAAGGCGGGCTCATCGGCCCCGTCGCAATTCGTCCGCAGGCCGATGCACAGCTTGCCCTGGGTGACATCCAGCTGCTCGGTGATGGTCCGGGGGGTAGGCGTGCCGGGCATGAGCCGGTAGCTGACGGGCTGGACCTGCCGCTGGGGCAGCCGGGCCAGCGCCTGGGTCATTTGCGCTGCGACAGCCTCCGGCGCCTGCCGCCCCATGTAGAAAAGCTCCACCGGGGCGCTGCGCAGCAGCGTTTCATAGTGGGCCTGCAGCGCCTGGGGCGTCAAGGCCTGGGCCGTCTCCAGATCGCCCAGGCGGGGGATGCCGTAGGGCTCACCCGCGCACATGGACGCCAGCAGCTGCCAGACGGCGTAGCTGCGCTTGTCATTGATCCGGGCGGCGATGGCGTTGCAGAGGTTCTGCCGCTCCCCTTCGACGAAGGCGGGCAGGAATTGCCCGTCTGCCGTCCGGCAGGGGGCAAAGAGCAGCTCCGCCAGGAAATCCGTCATGGCGGAGAAAACCGGCATGGTGTCCGGCGTGAATTGGTCTTCGATAAAATCGGCGTAGAATCCGCTTGTGACGATATCGCCCCGCTTGCGCACCAGGGTGCCGAAGCTGGCGCCGTAGCAGTCGTCAAGATGGGCGGAGATATCCCGGATTGTCGGGTAGCGCTGGGTGCCGCGCAGCAGCACGCTGGGCAGCAGCGCATTGACCGGCGCCAGCTGCTTCGTCAGCGGCTGGAGAAAATTGACGCTGAAGCAGGCCGTCTTAAATTTCTCTGCCTGGATCGCACGCAGATACACGCCGGGCAGGAGTTCAGTCCTTTCCATGGGGCATTTCCTTCTTTCGCTATCAAAATCTGACAATTTTCTCTATTATACACCAAGCCGGGGAAAAGAAAAAGGGGCAATTCAAAAGAATCCCTTGTTATTTCCCGCCGTGTCCGGTAAAATAGAAAAAAACTGACGCAGGAGGCAGACGCAGATGCAATGGCTGGAATTGACAGTCCATACCACCACCGCGGCGATCGACCTGTTGGCTGCAGAGCTGACGGTGCTGGGGTATGACAGCTTTATTATAGACGACCAGGCGGATTTTCATAAGTTTTTGGAGGAGAACCGCCAGTATTGGGACTATGTCGATGCGGAATTGGAGGAGCGGATGCGGGGCCTATCCCAGATCCGCCTCTATTTGGAGGAGACCGCCGGGGTGATGGACGAGGTCGCGGCGCTGCGGCAGGCGCTGGCGCACTGGCGCACGCGCTGCCCCGTCGACCCGGGTACGCTGGAGATCACCTGCGCGACCATGCAAAATGAGGACTGGGAGAACAACTGGAAGCAGTATTACCAGCCCATCGCCATCGGCGAGCGGCTGCTGGTCGTGCCCCAATGGCTGACGCCGGAGAACCCGGCGCACCGTGTCGAGGTCCGGCTGGACCCGGGCATGATCTTCGGCACCGGGGCCCACGCCTCGACGCAGATGTGCATGCAGGCACTGGAGCAGGCGGTGCGCGGCGGCGAGCGGGTCATCGACCTGGGCAGCGGCAGCGGCATCCTCTCCATCACGGCGCTGCTGCTGGGGGCGGCCAGCGCCACCGGTGTCGATATCGACCCGAAGGCGGAGGACATCGCCCGGGACAACGCCGCTATGAACGGGCTGACGGGCGAGAAATTCCAGGCGGTCACCGCCGATGTGCTGGCGGACCGGGGGCAGATGGATGCCCTCAGCGCCGGGGGGTATGAGATCGTCCTGGCCAATATCGTGGCGGACGTCATTATTCCCCTCGCGGCTGTCGTCCCGCAGTTTTTGCGCCCAGGCGGGCTGTTTCTCTGCTCCGGCATTCTGGACCGGCGGCTGGACGAAGTGCAAGCGGCCATTCGCGCCGCCGGGCTGGAGATCCTGCAGGTTCGGACGATGGAAGACTGGTGCCAGATCACAGCGCGCAAGGCGTGAACCGAACGTGCGCTGCGCTACCCCCACGCGGTCTATTTTTCGCGTGGGGGTAGCTTACGCGGCGGCTTTGGTTTACCGTAATTTCTAAAAATGTAACGGAACAAATGCGGCTTATACACAGGTTCCACAGAGTTATAC
>CAUBQU010000165.1 GCA_958438185.1 uncultured Oscillospiraceae bacterium | reverse complement strand
TTGTGTTACCGGTCATTCCACAAAGGCGCTTTTCTGCGTTCTGTTATCCGTGCTTACAGGGACGCTTTGATCTGCTGCACCATTCGGTCGACATAATCCCGGTAGTTTTCCAGGGTATCGACCCAGTTTTCCAGGCAGCTGCGGCCCAGGGGCGTGATCTGGAAAACACGCTTGGCGTGGGCCTTTTCCGTATCCCACCGGGAGACCAAGTACCCGGCGCTCTCCATGCGCTTGAGCATCCGGTACAGGCCGGTGGCGTCCAGGCTCTCGCCGCCCAGCAGGTTGCGCCGCTCCAGCTCCTGGATGATCTGGAAGCCATGGCTCGGCCCGTCGGACAAAATGACCAGGACCGCCGGCTTGACCAGCTTATCCAGATACGAGCCCTGGCATGGGCAGTTCTCCTCCTGCATCCGCATCTGGGGCAGGCTCTTGCAGACATGCTCCTCCAGCGCCTCGCTGGTGTGGCGGACAAAGGGATAGCTGGCGCAGCCATCCTCCCGGTGCATCAGCGCAAACCACTCAGGATGCACGATATACAGCGCCGCTGTCAGCCCAAGGTCGGCAAAATCCGGCGCGTCGTTGGTGCTGGCCGCGCAGCAGCATGTCGTCTGCTGCTGTGCCTTGCCAATGGTGATGAACACCGTCTGATTCTCCTGGAATAAGACCGTTCCCGCTTCGGAGAAGTCGACCGTATCGGCCGCCAGATGCTCCTCGCAGCCGGACAGGACCTTTTCCGCCAAGCAGGAAAACGGGCCCCGCGCCAGCAGCGCCGTGCCGCCCAGCGCCAGCAGCGTCACCGGCGCCTTGCAGCTGGACAGGGCCGCGGCTGCCGCCGCCTCGTCCACCGCCGCCGGATAACCCGCCTGCCGGAGCAGCTTCGCCAGGACCTCCCGGGTCGCGTCGTCACTCGTGCTGACGCCCAGAAGCTGCAGCGCATCCCGGTTGCCCAGGACATAGTGCAGCGCCAAGAGCCGGGCATCGTTCTCCCGCTCGATATGCATGGACCCGTAATCCACCCAGATATTCTTCATGGTATCGCCTCCGCTTCCAGCCTTCCCGGCCCGCGCCGGCTGGGGCAAACCCCAGTCCGTTTTTTTCATGTTGTTATTTTCATTATAACGAATTTCCTACCCAAATGCAAGGCTTAAATTCTCCCCGCACGGCAGGAAAACCGGCGCAGCCGGGCGGCACGCTTGCCTGCCCGGCTGCGCCGGTTCTTGCATTTCTCTTACTCTGCCGCCTGGGCGCATTGGGCCAGGATCCGCGCATAGAGGGCCTGGATCGGTTTTGTCATCCGGCAGCCCTTGGCATAGAGCAGGTAGAGCTGCCGGGTCGTGCTCTTTCCCTCCAGCCGGAAGGGCAAAACGCCGCGCGCCTGCTGGGCGGCAAACCCGGAGACGATGGCCACGCCCATGCCCTGGGCGACCAGCTGCTGCATCGCCTGGGCACTCTCCACCCGGGCGATGACCCGGATCGACTCCGACGCGATCCGATTATCGCACAGGAAGTGATCTACCGCCAGCTTCGTCCCGGAGCCACCGGCCCGGACGATCAGCGGCTCTCCCAGCAGCGCATTACCGCTGATGCCGTCTTTCTGAAGCGCCCGGTATTTGGGCGTATCCGGGGCGATCAGCATCAATTCATCCTGGGCGATCGGCTCATAGCACAGCGCCTGCCGGTTCAGGACCGCCCCGGCAAAGCCGAGCTGGGCTTCCCCGTTCAGGACCATTCGGTGCACCGCGTCGCTGTCGCCGCCCCGCAGGGTGAAGCGGTATTGGGGGTACTGTCGGGAAAAATCCGCCAGATAGCCCGGCAGCAAATACTGCATGGGGATGGAGGAGGCGGCCAGGGTCAGCTCCAGATGCGCGTGCTCCATGAGCTGCCGCGTCAGATCGGCGCAGTTTTGCAGGATCACCTTTGCGTGGGTATAGACCTTGCGGCCCTCCTCCGTCAGGGCGATCTTCCGCTTGCCAGTGCGCAGCAGGAGCGTCACCCCCAGCTCCTTTTCCAGCGCCGTAATATGTCCGCTGACGGTAGATTGGGCCAGATACAGCTGCTCCGCCGCCGCGGTAAAGCTGCCCTGCTCGACGACCGCCGCAAAGACCTCCAGCTGTTTCAGATTTAAATTCTGCATCTCGTCACCTTAAAGCAGCACTTCATAAAGCCCGGCAAATTCCGGAAACCCCGGCTGGCCCTCAAAGCGGGGCCGCTCCGCCTTCGGCGCGGCCCAGGCCATACCGCAGTCCGAGGTGATGCTGCGGGGCACCGGGATCAGGCGGCCGGGCAAGCCGTTTGCCTTGCAGTGCTTTTCCATGGCAATGGCCGCGGAGGTCGTATGAAATGTAATGATCAGCTTCTCTTCTTTTTCTCTCATCCTTCTGCATAGCTCCTTATTGCGGCAATGGCTGTCTCTACTTCGGCGGGCGTATTGTACCAGCCGAAGGAGAACCGCACTGCCCCCTGGGCCTCCGTGCCCAGGGCGCGATGCATCCGGGGCGCGCAGTGGGCGCCGGAGCGCACGGCAATATCATACTCCGCCGCCAGGAAATCTGCCACCTCGCCGGAATCCGCATCTTCGATATTCAAGCTGACGACCGGGGCCCGGTCGCCTGTGAAATCGCCGTAGACCGTCACGCCGGGGATCGCCCGGACGCCGTCGTAAAACTGGCGCATCAGGGCCGTCTCCTTTTCGTGGATGGCCGCGACGCCGGTCTCGCGTAAAAAGTCCACCGCGGCGGACAGCCCGGCGATGCCGTGGCCGTTCAGCGTTCCCGCCTCCAGGCGGGTCGGATAGGCGGCGGGCTGCTCCGGCAGATAGGTCTGCACACCGGTGCCGCCGGTCTTGAGGGGGCGAATCTCCACCCCCTCGGCCAGGCACAGGCCGCCTGTCCCCTGGGGGCCCATCATGCTCTTGTGGCCCGTGAAGCACAGCACGCTGATGCCGCTGCGGGCCATATCAATGGAAAAAGCCCCCGCCGTCTGGGAGGCATCTACCACATAAAGCAGCCCATGCTCCCGAGCAAATGCTCCAACGGCATCGAGATTTACCAGATTACCGGTGAGATTTGACGCGTGGGTCGTGATCACGGCCCGGGTGTTGGGCCGCAGCAGCGGCGCGAAATCGGAGAGTGCAATCCGCCCCAGCTGATCTGCCGGAACAAAGCTAAGCTCCACGCCCCGCTTTTCCAGCCGATAGAGAGGCCGCAGCACAGAATTATGCTCCAGGTCTGTCGTGATGACATGGTCGCCCGGACCAAACAGGCCGAAGATCGCCGTATTCAGTGCTTCCGTCGCATTGCTGGTAAAGCAGACCCGCTCCGGGCTGCTGCAGCCGAAAAGGTCCGCCAGCTTCTGCCGGGCGTCGTAAATCACCCGGGCGGCGCTGAGGGAGCCACCATTGACGCCCCGGCCGCTGTTGCCTAGCGACTGCATCGCCTGGGTCACCGCCTCAATGACGCAGGGCGGCCGCCGCAGCGACGTGGCCGCGTTATCCAAATAAATCATGCCTGGACTCCTTTCCGCGCCGTGCGCACCATTACGGGCGGATGATCTTCCCCGCACCGTTCATTTTCTCGACGATCTGGTACATATTCGTCACAGAGCCGACGGCCAGCTGCTCCGTCAGGCCATAGTAATTCAGGCAGGTGCCGCAGGCGAGGATCTCCACGCCCTGGCGCTCCAGCTCCTGCAGGTCCTGCAGGCTGTCGCTGCCCGGCACGGCCAGCTTCACGCCGCCGTTGTAGAGCAGGACCGTCTTCGGCAGCTCCGGCAGCTGGCTGACGGCAAAGACAAAGCCCTTGAGCAGCGTCGCGCCCAGCTCCTCGCTGCCGTGGCCCATCACATTTGTATTGATGACGACAATGGTATCGCCGGAGACCAGCGGCGCGCAGCCGCAGTCTGCCGCCGCTTCCGCCGCGCCGTCACCTACGGGGATCGTCACGACATAGTGATCCGGTGCAAGCTGCTGCTCTGCTGCCTGCAAGCCGCGGCCAGAGGCCATCCGCTGCAGATTCTGCACCGCGACTGCGTTATCCACATGCACTTCCAGCGTGCCGCTGCCCATTTCCTGCAGCGCTTTCGTTGCCTTTACCACCGGGATGGGGCACTGCTCACC
>CAUBQU010000164.1 GCA_958438185.1 uncultured Oscillospiraceae bacterium | reverse complement strand
GGTGATGATGCCGCAGGAGACGCCGTCAAGCTGGAAGCTGCACAGGCGGTCGCCGCAGGCAAATGCCGCGTCCTCGTGCATGGGAGTGAAGAGATGCGTCTTATCATAGCTGGCGACGCAGCGGCCCTGGCGGTCAAAAACATAGCTGGTGTTGTAGACCCGGCTCCCGCGGCGATTTGCCACGCTGCCTGCCACCAGATTCACCCCCAGCTCCCCTGCCAGCGCGCCCAGCTCCGCCTTCACCCGGCGGCCATCGTCATCAGCGAGGTCCGCCAGATCCTGCGCCGGGAAGAAGCCGGTATTCCAGGTCTCCGGCAGAACCAGCACATCCGGCCTTTCCGGCGCGGCAGCCGCCTGGCGCAGCAGGGCGGCGGCGTGGGCAAAATTCTCCTCCGGCGCGCCCAGGCGCATATCCATCTGTACACAGCTGATCCTCATCGCGTGCTCCCTTTCTTATGCCTGCGCCCCCAGCAGGAGGGCCTTTTTATTCAGCTCCAGCAGGTCCTGATGGCGGGCGGAGACGACCTTGTGCAAGGCGGCGTCCACATCCCCCGCGCCCAGGGCGGCGACCTCTTGCATGACCTTGCCGGTCATGATCATATTGGCCAGGGTGGAGATCTCATGGTCGTTGGCAAGATTCGTCGCAGGCAGATAATATGCCTCGACATCCTGGCGGCGTACCTTCCGGCCGATCATCGCCGAATCCACAAAGATCTTGCCGCCGGGGACGACAGCGTCCTCATATTTATCCAGCGACGGGGCATTCATGACGACCAGCACATCGGGCCGGTCGACGATCGGCGAGCCGATGGGCGCGTCGCTGACGATGACGCTGCAATTTGCCGTGCCGCCGCGCATTTCCGGCCCGTAGGACGGCAGCCAGCTGACCTGCTTTCCGGCAAGCAGGCCCTTGTACGCCAGGAATTTTCCGGCAAACAGGATGCCCTGCCCGCCAAACCCGGCAAAGAGGATCTGACATGTCTTCATTTTGCCGCCTCCTCTGCGTAAATATCTTTATACACCCCCAGGGGGTAATAGGGGATCATCTTTTCCTCGACCCACTGCATGGCCTGGTCCGGTGTCATGCCCCAGTTGGTCGGGCAGGTGGAAAGGACCTCGATCAGAGAGAAGCCCTTGCCCTCGACCTGGTTGCGAAACGCCTTTTCAATGGCCTTTTTCGCCTGGTTGATATGCTTGACACTATTGACCGCCACCCGCTCCAGATAAGCGGCGCCATCGACCTGGGAGAGCATCTCGCAGACCTTGACAGGGTAGCCGACCGTCGCGACATCGCGGCCATAGGGGGAGGTCTGGGTGACCTGGCCGGGCAGCGTCGTCGGGGCCATCTGGCCGCCGGTCATGCCGTAAATGGCATTGTTGACAAAGATCACGGTGATATTCTCCCGGCGCGCCGCTGCATGGACTGTCTCTGCCGTGCCGATGGCGGCAAGGTCGCCGTCGCCCTGGTAGGTAAAGACGATATTCTCCGGGCAGGCCCGCTTGACGCCGGTGGCGACAGCAGGCGCTCTGCCATGGGGGGCCTGGACGCAGTCGCAGGCGAAATAGTCATACGCCATGACCGAGCAGCCGACGGAGGCGATGCCGATGGTGCGGCCCTCGATGCCCAAAGCGTCAATGGCTTCGGCCACCAGGCGGTGAATAATCCCGTGGGTGCAGCCGGGGCAGTAGTGCAGCGGCGCATTAGTCAGGGCCTTCGGTTTTTCAAATACAACGCTCATGCTTTTGCGCCTCCCATCTTTGCGATCTCGCAAATTTTCGCCAGCACCTGCTCCGGCGCGGGGATCATGCCGCCGACCCGGTTACACAGGTAGACCGGGCGGCTGCAGCCGATGGCCAGCTGCACATCCTCCAGCATCTGGCCCATGTTCATCTCCACGCTGAGAAATGCGCTGCAGTGCTTGGCCGCCTCGCAAAGCGGGGCCTTCGGGAAGGGCCAGAGGGTGATGGGCCGGATCATGCCGACCTTGATGCCCTGGGCTCTGGCGGCGGCGATGGCATTCTTTGCCACCCGGGCCGTGATGCCAAAGGAGACGATGCAAAGCGTCGCGTCCTCCATGCAATAGGATTCATACATCGCCTCGGCCGCCTCGACCTGGCGGTATTTTTCAAAGCGTTCAAAATTTTTCTGCTCCAGCTGCTCCGGCTTCAGGCACAGGGAGTTGATGATATTATGGGGCCGCTGCATCTTCGTGCCAGTGGCAGCCCAGCTGCGGTCAAAGTCCCGGGGTGCGACCTCCGGCAGCTCCACCGGCTCCATCATCTGGCCCATCGTCCCGTCAGCCAGAATCATGGCGATCATCCGGTACTGGTCGGCCAGGTCAAAGCCTTTGACTGTCAGGCTGGCCATCTCCTGGACCGAGGCCGGGGCCAGGACGATCTTGCGCATATCGCCGTGGCTGCCGCCCTTGACGGCCTGGAAATAATCCGACTGGGAGGGCTGGATCCCACCCAGGCCCGGACCGCCGCGCTGGACATTGACGACCAGCGCCGGAAGGTCGCACGCCGCGATATAGGACAGGCCCTCGCTCTTTAGCGAGATGCCGGGGCTGGAGCTGGAGGTCATGGCCCGCTTGCCAGCCGCTGCCGCGCCCAGGACCATATTGACCGCCGCTAGCTCGCTCTCTGCCTGCAGGAACACGCCGCCGATCTTCGGCATACGCTTTGCCATATAGGCCGCGACCTCGGTCTGCGGGGTGATGGGATAGCCGAAATAATGGCGGCAGCCGGCGCGGATGGCCGCTTCGGCAATGGCTTCGTTGCCCTTCATCAATACTTTTTCCGCCATCGTGCTCACCTCTCTACCGTAATGACGCAGTCGGGACACATCGTCGCGCAGAAGGCGCAGCCGACGCAGGCGCTCGCGTCTGTCACATGCGCGGGGTGGTGGCCCTTTGCATTGAGCTTTGTCTTATCCAATTCTACAATATGCTTGGGACAGGCGCTGACACACAGGCCGCAGCCCTTGCAGACGTCTGTCAAAAATGTTACCGTTGCCATGTTTCCGCCTCCTAAATGATCTTTTTCTGCAGCCGCAGGGGCATCAGCGGTTCTATGCGCCCCCGTAGGGCATCGTACAGTGACTCCTTTACCGTCGTAAAGCGCAGGGGCAGGCCCGTCAACGCAGAGACCTCCTCTGCAAAGCCGGTCATCCGCAGGACATGCTCTGGCGTCGTCTCCTCGCCCAGGTTGGCATTATTTACCAGCCCTGTGAAGGGCAGATGGCACGCCTGCTCAATCTCGCGCAGGATCTCCACCGCAGCCGCCGGCGTTCTCGTCAGCGGGCGGTAGGGGTTGAGGACCAGGAGCATCTCATAATCGTGCTCCTGCAGGATGCCCCCGGCGAAGCGGCCCAGGGCGTAAGCGCCTCGGTCGTCGCCGCCGATATCGACCACGACACTTGTCTGCGTATCGTCGAGGATCGCATATAACGACTGGGGCAGGGCCGGCATGTCCAGGTTGGTGTTGGCGTAGTCGGAACAGATCAGCGAGACCCCAGCCGCTTGCAATTCCCGCTCGCTGTCCTTCGTGCGAAAGTAGGGGTTGACGGTATCCAGGTCCGCGATCGTCACCCGCTGCACCTCGCGGCGCAGGGCCAGGGCGTAATTTACCGCAATATTCGTCTTTCCGCTGCCGTAGTGCCCGGCAAACAGGGTGACCCGTGCATGGTCCATGGTATCGCCTCCGCTTTTGCAGCAAACAACAAAAAACTCGTCTCAAAGATATGATCTTTGAGACGAGTCATTCCCATTGGAATCTACCCGCGGTACCACTCAAATTGCACGCCGTGACAGCGCACCGCTCTCAGGCTCCAGTAAGCCCTGCGCACTAACGTAGCGATCACGGGAGAGTTCTACTTGCAACGCTTGCTTTCTTCCCTCCGGCTCGGAAGCTACCAGCATCGGCTTCCATGCGCCGTGGCTTGCACCAACCGCCACTTCTCTGTGCACCGGAATACCGCGCCCTCTTCGTCAACGCCTTTTTCCTATCAATTTTGTGGTAACTCTATCATATCTTTTGGGGAATGTCAAGTATTTTCTCGCAGTAGCTGCTTACAGCTTGTTGCGGATGATTTTGCCGCTGATGGTCTTGGGCAGTTCCGTGCGGAATTCCACAATGCGCGGG
>CAUBQU010000163.1 GCA_958438185.1 uncultured Oscillospiraceae bacterium | reverse complement strand
GCCAAGTATGACTGCATCGCCCTGCCGGTCGTCGATAGTGAGGAGCGCCTGGTCGGCATCGTCACGGTCGACGACGCCATTGATATCCTGCAGAGCGAGGCAACGGAGGATATCGACAAGATGGCCGCCGTGACACCGTCGGACCGGCCGTATCTGAAGCTCTCGACCTTTGCAATTTATAAAAGCCGTATCCCATGGCTGCTGATTTTGATGATTTCGGCCACATTTACCGGTTCGATCATCACCCATTATGAGTCGGCGCTGTCGTCCTACCTGGTGCTGACGGCGTCCATCCCCATGCTGATGGATACCGGCGGCAACTGCGGCAGCCAGGCGTCGGCGACGATCATCCGCGGCATCAGCCTGCAGCAGATCAAATTCTCCGATATCTTCCGCGTGGTGTGGAAGGAGACCCGGGTGGCGCTGCTGTGCGGCCTGACCCTGGCGGCGGTGAATTTCGTCAAGCTGATCTTCCTGAGCAAGGTGACGGTCACCGTGGCGGCGGTCATTTGCCTGACGCTGGTCTTTACCGTGTTTGTCGCGAAGATTGTCGGCTGTACGCTGCCGATCTTGGCTAAGAGACTCGGCGGCGACCCGGCGGTCATGGCAAGCCCGTTTTTGACGACCATCGTCGATGCACTGTCGCTGATCATTTATTTTGAGATCGCCGGTGCGCTGCTGCATATTTAATTTAATTGCAGCGAAAAAACTGAGATTTTAACGCGCGCATCGCGCAGGAAAGGAGACGGAAAGATGGCGCATTTGATCCTGACAGCGCTCTGGCTGCTGTTTTTGGTCTGCTGGTTTGTGCTGTATTTTTGCACGGCGCAGCAGCAGAGCGGCGGCGTGGCGTGGATCGCCCGGTATGACCGGCAGGCGTCGTCCTTCCTCGCAGCCCGGGAAAAACTCCAGGGGCAGGACGCCGCCTGGCTGGCGGGCTGCGCCATTTTGCCGGGGCTGAGCGCATTCCTTTGGGCCGGGCAGCAGGGCGTGTTGCTGTGTTTGATGCCTGCATTGGCGGGCGCGGGGCTGTATCTGCTGGGGCGGATGCTGGGCGGCGTGCCGCTGCTCACGGCGTTGAGCGCCGCAGGCGTCGCAGTCAGTCTGGACCTGCACCCGGCGGCGGGGCCGTTTGTGGTCGCCGTGCTGCTGTTTTACCGGTGGATGAGCCTGCCGGGGGACACTGGCTTTGGCCGGGAGCTGGCTTGTCTTGGCGGCAGCGGCATCGCGCTGCTGCTGGCGGCCCTTTGGGCGCCTGCGCTCTGGTGGGTCCTGCCGGTGGCGCTGGTCCTTGGAGCCGTCTGCCTGGCGCAGCGCTGGGGGGAAGGGCTGGCCTATACCGGCGGCCGGTTGGCCCGGTCTCTCGTGCTGGGGATTCTTCTGCTTGCGGCGCTGCTGGGGGCGTATCTGGTCTGCTTCGGCGTGCAGCAGGGGGCATACAGCTGGCGCGAGGTGGGCTTTGCCCTGCCGCGGGATGCGGTGGCGCTGGTTTCCCAACTGGGGCAGGCACTGCTGGAGCCGGTCCGCCACGGGCCGGGGATCGCGGCGCTGGTGGCCCTGGCGGATGACAGCGCGCTGGTCCTGGCCGGGGGGATCGCATGGCTTGCGCTATTTGTGCAGATGCTCTGGCAGCGCAACGCGGCGGCGGGCTTCCTGTTTGCTGTGACACTGCCGCTGTTTTTGCTGCTGGGCAGCTGCTATCTGCTGCCGGTGGGGTTGCTGGCCAATGTGGCCTATGTGGCCTCGGCCATGTGGAAACGAGGAAAAAGAGCTTGGGCGGTCCTGCTGCCTGCGCTTTTTATTGGGTTGGACATCATCAATCAATTACTGGGATAACGGGAGGAGAAAATTATGATCGCACTTGCTTGTGACCACGGCGCGCTGGACCTGAAACTGGCCATCAAGCGCCATCTGGAGGAAAAAGGCATCGCCTGCCAGGACTTCGGCACCGACACCACCGACAGCTGCGACTATCCGGATTTCGGCGCGGCAGCAGCCCGGGCCGTCGCCAGCGGCGCGTGTGAAAAGGGCATCGTCCTTTGCACGACAGGCATCGGTATCAGCATCGCGGCCAATAAGATCAAGGGAATCCGCTGTGCGCTGCTGTCGGACCTTATGAGCGCCCGGCTTTGCCGCCAACATAACGATTCCAATATGATGGCCATGGGCGCAGGCGTCGTCGGGACGAAGCTAGCCCTGGAGATCGTCGATACCTGGCTTGCCACAGACTTCGAAGGCGGCCGCCACCAGCGCCGCGTCGATAAGCTGATGGCGCTGGAGCATGAATAAGCGAAAATCAGCAGCAAAGCCCGCAGTCTTCTGATAGACTGCGGGCTTTGCTTTGCCTATGCGCAGATTTTTTCTTGCAGATGACGGAAAAATCCGGTATAATAAAAAAGTCCGGCCGGAGGGATCCGGCGGGGCCTTGGCGGTTCGCATTGGCGGCGCCCTGACCCGAACGACAAGGGAGTTTTTCCATGAAGCAAAGAAGAATCACCGCTGCGCTGCTCTGTGCGATCCTCCTGCTCAGTCAGTGCAATTTTAAGATCCAGGCGGCGTCTGCCGTGACCCAACGGCAGGTGGAGGACCGGTTGGCGGCGCTGACAGCGCAGTACGAAGGCGTCGCGTATACCGATAACTTCAACGGCGCGACCCAGTGCAAGGGTTTTGCCGATATGATCTATGACGCCCTGTTCCATGTGGGGACGATCGGCATTTACCCGGCGGGGGTCTATTACTATATGGAGTCCGTCAGCGCCAGCACAAAGGAGGTTGGGCGGGTCAAGCCCGGCTACGCAGCGCTGGACGCGTCGGCGGTGCAGCCGCTGCTGGAGCAGGCGTGCCCTGGGGACTATATCCAGATGCGCCGCCGGGACCGCAGCTATGGCCATAGCATGATCGTCCTGGAAGCCAATACGACGGGCCTTACGGTCCTCCACTGCAACTGGCGCAACGATCTGACCTGCAGCGTCAACGAATTCTCCTGGGAAGACCTCAGCCTGATCAGCGACGGCATCAGCCTGTATCACTATAAAAATTACCAGACCGCCGGGAGCTTCACGGACGTGACGCCGGATGCCTGGTATTATTCCTACGTAACTTCCATCTGCCAGGCGGGGGTCATGGCAGGCGTCTCCGAGACGAGCTTTGGCCCGGCAGAGCCGATGACCCGGGCCATGGTGGTGACGGTCCTGTACCGCCTGAGCCAGGATATGAGCACCTATCAGACGACCTTTACCGACGTCCCCGCGGGGACCTGGTACACAAACGCTGTGGGCTGGGCTCAGACCTATGGCCTGGCGGCGGGCTATGAGAACGGCATGTTCTGCCCCAACGATAAGATCACCCGGGAGCAGTTTGCAGCCTTCCTGTACCGCTTCGCGGTCTTTGAAGGCCGGGCCCAGGCAGGCGGCGGCAGCGACCTGGCGGTGTTTAACGACGTGAGCCAGGTCTCCGGCTGGGCTTACCCGGCGCTGCAGTGGGCGGTGGCGCAGAAGATTATCTCCGGCACGCCGAACGGCTGCCTGCACCCCCTGGCCAATGCCACCCGCGCCGAAGCGGCGACGATCCTGGCCCAGTATATCAGCCTCTTCCGTGCGGCGGAATAAAGGCGAGAAAGGAAAGCACATGAGCAGCACGTTGCGTTTCCGGCGCATCCAGCCCCAGGAGGGCGAGCTGTATGCGCGGTTTGTCCATGATTTTTACGCGTCCGACGGGGTGGATCACCCCATCCCGGCGGCATATATCCAGCGGGCCTTTGCGGAGATCTGCCGCGGGGATGACTATTTGATCTGCTATATTCTCGAAGAAAACGGTGATCCGGCGGGGTATGCCCTGCTGGCGAAAATGTACGCCCAGGAGGCGGGCGGCATGGCCATTTGGCTCGATGAATTTTATCTCGACCCGGCGTTCCGGGGCCGGGGCATCGGCGCGGCATTTTTGCAGTGGCTCCGGCAGGAGTGGGAGCCGCAGGTGGCCCGGTTCCGCCTGGAGGTCGTGCCGTCGCACGAGCGGGTGAAGGCCATGTATGCCCGGGCGGGCTTTTTGAAGATGCCCTATGACCAAATGGTCCTGGAAACGCCGCTGGAGGGAGAAAATTCCTAAAAATCCAGAATTTTCCGTTGACATTTGACACAGGGCATGATACTCTATAC
>CAUBQU010000162.1 GCA_958438185.1 uncultured Oscillospiraceae bacterium | reverse complement strand
TCCTTCGACCGGTTCCGTCGGTTCCGCCGATTCCGGCTGCGCCGGGGCGCTGGGCTCTGCTGCCGCCTCGTCTGCGGGCTGGGCTGCTGCGTCAGGTTCTGCCGGGTCTTGCGCGGCGGAGCTAAATTCTTTGATGATATCTTCCAACGTAAAGGCTTCTGCCTGTTCGTCTTTCGGTGCCGTCATAGTGCGCCCTCCTTATTGGTTCGCTGCGCCGCTGCTGCGCTGGCGCACGGCTTCGTAGAGTAAGATCGCCGCCGCGGCGGAGGCGTTGAGCGAGGAGATCTGCCCCAGCATGGGGATGCTGACCAGATAATCGCACCGCTCTGCCACCAGGCGGCTGATGCCATGGCCCTCATTGCCGATGACGATGGCCGTCGGCCCGGTGAGGTCGGCGTCGTAGAGGGCCGTCGCGCCGTCTGCCGCCGTGCCGCAAACCCAGACGCCCTGCTGCTTGAGCTTGTCGACCGTCGCGGCGATGTTCGTCACCCGGGCGACGGGCAGATACTCGATGGCCCCGGCGGACGTCTTGGCGACCACCGCCGTCAGCCCGACGCTGCGGCGCTTGGGGATGATGACCCCGCAAGCCCCGGCGCACTCCGCCGTCCGCAGGATCGCCCCCAGGTTGTGGGGGTCGACGATCTCGTCGCAGATGACGATCAGCGGCGTGCGGCCCTGGCTTGCGGCCCGCTGCAGGATCTCGTCCACCGTGGCGTAGGTATGGGCCGCGGCGTAGGCAATGATGCCCTGATGTGCGCCCCCGGCGGCCATTTGGTCGAGCTTGCGCCGGTCCGTCATGCTGATGACGGCCCCGGCCTGCTTGGCCTGGCAGCAAAGGCGGCGCAGCCCGTGGTCCGTATCGCCGGAGGCGGCGAAGACCTTGTCGATGGTGCGGCCGCTGCGCAGCGCTTCGCTGACGGCGTTCCGGCCCACCAGAATGTCCTCCCGCTGGGTGATCTCGTCTTTTCTCTCTTCTCGCTTGCTGCTATACTCTGCCACGACTGCCGCTCCTTTGCTGCTCCAGGGTAGACCCCCCCTATTTTTGACCATTATAGCAGATTTCCCCCGCTAATACAACACCGAACTTCCCGCCCCATTTGCGTCCCTGCGGCGTTGACAGGCTTTCGGAAACTTGGTATACTAACAAAAGCTCCAATTTATAGAGAATCACAGAAAGAGGACTTCGCCCTATGAGAATGCGCAGACGCAACAACTTAGAGCCGCGGATGGCCCGCTGCCAGCAGATCATGATCCCGGCGCCGCAGGAGATGGCAGGCCGTTGGCGCAGCCTGATGCCGGAGGCCCGCCAGGTGCGGGTCGAGGTCGGCTGCGGCAAAGGAAAATTCACCGTCGAGACAGCCCGGGCCGAGCCCGACGTGCTCTTCATCGCCATCGAGAAGGTGCGCGAGGCCATGGTCCTGGCCATGGAGCGGGCGCAGGAGATGGGGCTGAAGAACGTATTCTTCCTGGATATGGACGTGGCCAAGCTCGCAGCCTGCTTTGCCCCCGGGGAGGTCGACCTCATCTATATCAACTTCTGCGACCCCTGGCCCAGAAGCAAGCACGCCAAGCGCCGCCTGACGTTCCCGTCCTTCCTGGACCAATACGCCTATGCGCTGCCCTTGGGCGGCGGCATCGCCTTCAAGACGGACAATGCCCCGCTGTTTGACTGGTCGCTGGAGCAGTTTGCCGCCTGCGGCTGGCAGCTGCAGAATGTGACCCACGATCTGCACAAAGACGGCGTCGTCGGCGTGATGACGGGCTACGAAGAAAAATTCCACGCCTTGGGGACGCCCATCTGCCGCTGCGAAGCCTATAAGACAGCCGAGACGAAGGTCTATACCCCGCAGCAGGAGGACGCATGAACATTACGATCTTAATTGCCGACGACGAAGAGCGCTGGCGCCGGATCGTCGGGGATTTCCTGCGCAACGAGGGCTACCGGGTCCTGGAGGCTGCCGACGGGCAGCAGGTGATGGAGCTGATGCGCAGCGAGGAGAAAATCGACCTGGTGGTCCTGGATATCATGATGCCTGTCCTCGACGGGCTGGAGACCTGCCGCCTGATCCGCAAAACGTCCGCCGTCCCGGTGATGATCGTCACCGCGCGGGACGCCGAGGCAGACGAGCTGGTCGGGTTTCACTGCGGGGCGGATGATTTTATCGCCAAACCCCTGCGGTTCCCGGTGTTTATCGCCCGGGTCAAGGCGCTGCTCAAGCGCACGAGCACCGTCACCGAGCTGGCTGCCGGGGGGATCACGATCAACACCGCGGCCCACACCGTCAAGGCAAGCGGCGCCGTCGTCAGCCTGACGCCCCGGGAGTATGAGCTGCTGCTATACCTGGCCCAGCATCAGGGCCGCGCCCGAAGCCGCCAGCAGATCCTGCAGGACGTCTGGAAGAGCGTCAATCTCGGCGAAGCCCGGACGGTGGACACGCACATCAAAAACCTGCGGATGAAGCTGGGCCAGTGCGGCGCGCAGCTCAAGACCATCCGCGGCAGCGGGTATCTGCTGGAAGCATAGATTGCCGCCGCGCCGGAGCGCTTGCCGTTCCGGCGCTGTGTTTTTATCGTTTTATACTATTATAATACGATCAACATTTTTGCCATTACGGAAAGGAGGCGGCATATGCGGCGCGGAAAACGGACCTTGAGCTACCGGGCGATCCTCTTGATGGTCGCGACGCTGGTGCTGCTGCTGGATATCGTGCTGGCGGCGGTCATTTACCGGCATTATATTTCGCCGTCCTATAGTAAAAACCTCCAGACCCGGATGCGGGAGGCCTTTAGCCAGGTCGCGGCGGACCCGACGGGGAGTCAGACGGCGCTGCTGCGGGAGAATATTCATGTCCTGGTCCTGCGGGAAAACGGCCAGCTGGCCGCTGCCAACGTCGAGCCCAGCCAGGAAGACCTGGACAACCTGCGCCGGACCGTCGACCGGGCCGTCGTCCAGCCGGTGTTCCAGACGACGGGCAGCGATACGGAAGGGGAGCTCTCCCTGCTGGGCCGCAGTGGTGGGTATTATATCGAGGTCAGCACCCAGCTGGACCCGATCTTCTCTGTCGCCATGACCTTCACCCGTTACAGCATCGCCACCGGCGTCATCGTCTGGTTTGCGACGCTGCTGCTGGTCGTCGCCATCGAGCGGCAGCTGTTTCAGCCCATCGGCGAGGCGGTGCAGGTTGCAAAGCGCATCGCCCGGCAGGATTTCAGCCAGAAATGCGGGACCGGCGGCATCGCCCGCCAATCCCAGGCGCTGGCGGAGAGCCTGAACGAGATGTCCGACCAGCTGCAAAGCGCCCTGTCCCAGCTGCGCCAGGCCAATGCCCAGCTGCAGGACGATATCCGCACCATCGAGCGCAGCGAGAGCGCCATGAAGCATCTCATCGGCAACCTCTCCCACGATCTCAAGACGCCCCTGGCCCTGATCTCCGGCTACGCCGAGGGCCTCTCCGCCGGAATGGCCAAGACACCGGACCAGCAGCAGGAGTACTGCGGCATTATTCTGGATGAGACCGAGCGGATGCGCCAGATCATCACGCGGATGCTGCAGCTGTCCCAGCTGGAGAGCGGGCAGGTGCAGCTGGAGCTGGAGCGCTTCGACGTCGCCCGGCTGCTGGAAAATACCCTCAACCAGTTTGCCATGGAGATGGAAAAAGCGGGCGTCACGCTGGAGCGGGAGCTGCCGCCGCAGCTGTGGACGGTGACGGATTATATCGCCTGTGACCAGGTCCTGACGAACCTGATCCAGAACGCCGTCTTCCATACGACGCCGCCCTGCCGGATGCGGGTGCGGGCGTTCTACCGCGCCGCGCCGGAACCGGAGTCGGCGCCGCGGACGGCGGAGGCCCCTGCGCCGGAGGCAAAGAAGTCCTATCCCGCCCGTCTGGTCGGTGCGGCCTGGACTTACCTGCGCAGCCGCGGCCAGCAAGACGCGGCGGGCAGCCCGGCAGACGATGCCGCGGCAGCCGCCCCGGGCGAAGATATCGCCCCGGCCCCGCACCGGGTGATCCGCATCGAGATCTACAACTCCAGCCCGCCCATCGGACCGGAGCAAATGGCGCACCTGTTTGACCGGTTCTACCGCGGCGAGCAGTCGCGCCGCCGGGCAGGCGGGCAGCTGGGCCTGGGCCTTGCCATCGTCCGGGGCAATATGGAGCTTCTGGAGCAGCCCTATGGCGTCTACAACGCCCCCGGCGGCG
>CAUBQU010000161.1 GCA_958438185.1 uncultured Oscillospiraceae bacterium | reverse complement strand
CAAGTAGAATGAGTGCTAAACATTTTCTGAGGATGTGTTTTACTATGGCAAAGAAACAGTTTAAAGCAGAATCCCAGCGCCTGCTGGATCTGATGATCAACTCGATCTACACGCACCAGGAGATCTTCCTGCGGGAGATCATCTCCAACGCATCGGACGCCATTGACAAGCTGGCCTACCGGGCGCTGACGGACGAAAACGTCGGCCTGAACCGCGGCGATTTTGCCATCACGATCACCCGTGACCCGGAAAACCGGATCCTGACGATTTCGGATAACGGCATCGGCATGGATTATGACGAGCTGGAGAAGAACCTGGGCACCATCTGCCGCAGCGGCTCGCTGCAGTTTAAGAATGAGGCGGAGAAGAAGGACGATATTGATATCATCGGCCAATTCGGCGTCGGCTTCTACTCAGCGTTTATGGTCGCCCAGACCGTCACGGTCGTCTCCCGGAAGTACGGCAGTGACCAGGCGTTTATGTGGCAATCCAACGGCGCAGACGGTTACACGATCCAGGAGGCCAAGCGGGACCAGCCCGGTACCGATGTCATTATGAAGCTGAAGGATGACTCGGACGACGGCAACTACAGCAAATTCCTGGACCAGGAGCAGATCAAGAGCCTCATTAAAAAGTATTCGGACTATGTCCGCTACCCCATTAAGATGGAGGTGACCCAGCAGCGGCTGAAGGAGGGCACGGAGAAATCCGAAAAGCCTGAGTGGGAGACGTTTACCGAGGTCGCGACCCTCAATTCCATGGTCCCCATCTGGCAGCGCCCGAAGAAGGACGTGACGGACGACGAATACACGAATTTCTATCGCGATAAATTCGGCGACTATATGCCGCCGCTGACCCATGTGCATGTCAGTGTCGAGGGCGCGGTGACGTATAAGGCGCTGCTGTATATCCCGTCCCAGGCCCCGTATGATTTCTACACCCGGGATTTCAAGGCCGGGCTGCAGCTGTATTCCTCCGGCGTTATGATCATGGAGCACTGCGAGGACCTGCTGCCGGAGCATTTCCGGTTTGTCCGCGGCGTCGTCGATTCCCAGGATCTTTCTTTGAACATCAGCCGCGAGATGCTGCAGCATGACCGACAGCTGAAGATCATCTCCAACAATCTGGATAAGAAGCTCCGCGCCGAGCTGACGCGGCTGCTGACCGAGGAGCGGGAGAAGTACGAGACCTTCTGGACGGCCTTTGGCCGCCAGATCAAGTGCGGCGCGGTCGCGGATTACGGCGCGAACAAAGAGATGCTGCAGGATCTGCTGCTCTTCTGGGCCGATGGCGAGGGCAAGCTGGAGACGCTGAAAGAATACGTCGCCGCCATGCCCGAGGGGCAGGAGAAGATCTATTACGCCGCCGGCGAGAGCCGCGACCGCCTGATGCAGCTGCCCCAGGTCGAGCGCCTGCAGGATAAGGGCTACGACGTGCTGTTTATGACGGAGGACGTGGACGAATTTGTCCCCCGGACGCTGCAGAATTATGACGGCAAGGCCTTCTGCAATATCACGACCGACGATCTGGAGCTGGATACGGAAGAGGAAAAGAAGGCTGCGGAGGAGCAGAAGAAGGATCTGGAGCCGGTGCTGGACTATCTGAAAAAGCAGCTGGAAGGCCGCATCAAAGAGGTGCGCCTGTCCCAGAACCTGGGCTCCCACCCCGTCTGCCTTGTCCCGGCGGGCGGCATGAGCTTTGAGATGGAGAAGTACTTCAAGCGGATGAACCCGGATATGCCGATGATGGACGCCGGGCGCATCCTGGAGATCAACCCCGCCCACAGCGCCGTGGCCGCGCTGCAAAGCGCCATCGGTCAGGACGAAGAGAAGGCTGCCAAATACGCGGAGGTCCTCTACGCCCAGGCCCTGCTCATGGCCGACCTGCCGCTGGAAGACCCGACGGCTTATACCGATCTGGTCTGCAGCTTGATGCAGTAAAAACAATATAATTCGGCAAGAAGGGCGCTGCAAAATTTGCAGCGCCCTTTTGGCACATTGTTATAGCAGCATCGGCTGGAGCTGCTTGCCTTGCAGGGCCAGGTCGACGGTCTCGGGGAGCTTTGTAAAATCCGCCACCAGGGATGCGGGCTTTTTCATGGGACTGTCCTGCCCGAAGGGGACGAAGTAGAAGTACCGCCGGGCCAGCAGCTTGCCGAGACTGGCGGCGTTGCCCGCCAGCGCATCGTTGGAGGAGACGGCCAGGACGATGGGCCGCTCGTTGCGCAGATGCGCCTTGCACGCCAGCGTCACGGTGGAGTCCGCCACGCCACGGGCGAGTTTTGCCAGAGTATTGCCGGTGCAGGGGGCGACGATCAGCAGGTCCAGCAGTTTTTTCGGGCCGATGGGTTCTGCGTCCGTCAGACTGCGCAGTGCGGGCCTGCCGCAGATCTGCTCCGCCCGGGCGATGTGCTCCGCCGCCCGGCCAAAGCGCGTGTCCAGCGTGGCGCTGGCTTCGGAAAAGATCGGGATGATATGGGCATAGCGCGCGGCGAGGGCCTCCAGCGCCTGCAGGGATTTTTCAAAGGTACAAAAGGAACCGCACAGGGCGTAGCCCAGGGTCAAGGTCTCGTTCATAATGCCTCCTGTTCTGTCAGGGTGCGGGCCACGGTCTGGGCGATGAGCCGCCCGGCTGTGGCAGGCGCGGTCTTGCCGGGGAGCCCCCGGGCATGGGTAAATTGCAGGCTGCGGCGCAGGCACTGGGAGGCGTCGATGCCGCCGGGGGCGGACGCCAGGTCGATAAGCACGCAGGCGGGGTCGATGGTATCATACTGCGCGGGCGTGAACACCGGGGCCGGGACGGTGTTGAAGATCGCCCGGTATTGCCCCAGGGGGCTGCGGTACTTTGCGACAGTATCGTGCGCCAGGCCCAGGGCTTCCAACAGCGCCCGGTCCGCGTCCTTTCGGACGGCGACGGTGACCCGGGCCCCCAGCCGCTGCAGCCGCAGGCTCAGCTGCTTGCCCACGCGTCCAAAGCCCAGGACAAGGCAGCGGGATTCCCAGAGTGTGTCAGGCATCTGCTGCATGGCCAGGGCCAGCGCGCCCTCTGCGGTAGGAATGGCGTTGGCCGTCGTCAGAAATTCATCTTTTTCATAGTCCAGGACCTGAGCCCCGGCATCCCGCAGCTGCTGGGCAAAGCTGCCGGGCCTGCCGCAGAGAAAGCGGCTGCCGGTGATGGGCCCCTGGGTGAGATCGCTGCAGTGCAGGATCGTCTCGCCCTGCAAAAATGGGATGTAGCCCCGGGCGTTGAACGCGGGGTAGGGCAGCAGATAGTCCCGCTGGGGCTGGAACAGCCCGGGCAGCACCGCCGTATCCGGGCTGCCCTGCACCTGAAATGTATCGACCTGCCAACCGGCCTGGCGGAGCTGCTGCGCGCAGTAGCTGTAGCGGACGTCGCCGCCCAGGATTGTGATGTGTGCAGGCGTAAGCTGCAAGAGGATCACCTCCCGAAGAATTTTTCCATCCTATGCGCGCAGCGCCTGCCCGGTGCGGCAGAAAACAGGGCTTGTGCGAACCGGTCTGGTGGGGTATAATAGAGAAAAGCTGTGCGGCCGCTGCGGCGGCGCCGGTGAAAGGAGGCGGCAGGAATGGAACGTCGCGGTTTTATTCATGATATGCTGGACGTAAAAATTTTGATCCTCTACGTGATGGACCGGGTCATGTACCCGGTGGACGCGCAGAAAATATATGAGCTTTGCTATCAGGACGACTGCCTGAGCTATTTTGATGTCGTGCAGGCGATTCCGCAGATGGTGGCCTCCGGGCATCTGCTGCAGCAGGAAGACGGCAGCTATGCCATCACGGAGGAGGGCAAGCAGACCCTTGCGGTGACGGCGGATTCCATCGCGTTCCCGGTCCGTCAGCGGGCGGAAATGGCGGTGGAGCGGTTCAATCGCCAGATCCTGCGCAACAATTATGTCCGGACGGAGATCCTCCCGCGTCCGGCGGGGGATTTTTCCGTCGTCATGGGGCTGGATGATGAATTCGGCAATCTGATGACGCTGGAGCTGGTCGCGCCGACCCGCGCCCAGGCGCGGAAGCTGGAGCAGGCGTTTTCCCAAAAAGCGGAGCAGCTGTATCAGTCGGTCATGAACGATCTGCTGGAGTCCGAGGAACGTGCCGGGACGTAAACGGCCTGTTCACAAAAAGTTTACACGAAAACCGGCGCACAGGGGCCTATTATAGAAAATGCACAGGAAAAGC
>CAUBQU010000160.1 GCA_958438185.1 uncultured Oscillospiraceae bacterium | reverse complement strand
GATGGGATCGCCTATGACAAATCACTGCGCCTGGGCGTTATGATCGAGACGCCAGCGGCGGCGCTGACGGCGGACCTATTGGCGCGAGAGGCGGATTTTTTCAGCATCGGCACCAATGACCTGACCGGCTATACGATGGCGGCGGACCGGGGCAATGCAAACGTGGCCTATTTATACACGCCCCTATCCCCGGCGGTGCTGCGGGCGATTCGCGGCAGCATCGCAGCGGCCAAGGCGGCCGGGATCCCGGTGGGGATGTGCGGCGAAGCGGCGGCGAACCCGCGGCTGATCCCACTGCTGCTGAGCTTTGGGCTGGAGGAATTCAGCGTCTCGCCCAATGCGGTCTTAGAGACCCGGCGACAGATCGCCCGCTGGAGCAAGGCGGACGCCGATGCCATCGCAGCCGAAGTTATGGCGCAGGAAACGACGCAGGATGTCCAGGCAGCGTTGGCGCGTTTGACGGAAGCGTAACGCAGCTTCTCTTATAAAATAAATAAATCGCGAAACCGCCCGGCTTCTCCTCCTGGAAACCGGGCAGTGATAAAAAGCGGCCCCGCGTGAATCGCGGGACCGCATAATTTTTGCTTTCTATTATGATTACTGCTGCGCGCCGCAGTTGGGGCAGCGGTCTGCGCCGTCGAGGGGCGTGCCGCAGGAGGAGCAGAATTTCTTCTCGGCCGGGGCGGCCGGGGCAGCGGGTTCAACCGGAGCGGCGGGCGCAGCCTGGGCGCGCTCGGCGGCCTTCTGCTGCAGCGTGGCCTTCATGGCGGACATGTCCGGCGTGGCAAAGGGGTCTGCCTGGGCGCCGTCATTCTGGTTGCGCAGCTTGCAGTTGATGGAGATGACGTGCTTGACCAGCAGGATGCCCATCATCAGCAGCTCATAGACCAGCCGCACGGCAATGGGACCGACGATCATGGTCAGCAGGCCGTAGCCGCCGAGCCAATGGCGGGTGCCGGTGAACCAATCCTGCGGCGCCATGAAGAGCATGAAAAAGCCAGCCAGAATGATATATGCCGTGGCAAAGATGTACAGGGCCTGCAGGATCTTCTCAACGATCAGGTACTTGAAGTTGCAGGTGTCGTGCAGGAATTTGCCGAAGGCACCCATCTGCGCCCGGCGCTTTTCCGGGACGATAAAGATGAAGGCCAGCACCGTGGCCACAATGGCGATAATGATGGCAACGATGCCCATAGCGCCCAGATTTACGATTGTACTCATGAAATAATCCTCGCTTTCTCTCTATATCCGGGCGGCGCGCCGCCCGATCTCTTATTCTTATTATAGTGTAGCAGATAATATTGGAATGTCAACCGGTAATTTGCAGCGTAAACTGCCGCGGGCGGCGCGTATATTTGCCGGACCGATGCCATATATATGAACCACGCGAATATGGAGAGTGGTATCTATGAAGCATGACATCGAGCAGCGAGCCTGCGATCTGGCTGTGTACATCATCGAAAACCGCACCACGGTTCGCGCTGCGGCAAAACAGTTTGGGATCAGCAAATCTACCGTACATAAGGACCTGACCGAGCGGCTGCCCCAGTATAACCGGCTGCTCTCTCTGCAGGTGCAGGCCATTTTGCAGCAAAACAAGGCCGAACGCCATATCCGCGGCGGGCAGGCCACCCGGCGAAAATACATGGCCGCGCAGCACAGCGCGGCGGCGTCCCAGCCTGCTGGCCATCCAGGGCGGTAAGGCGGCGCGCAAACAGCGATACCTGGCACGGCAGCGGTATGTTTCCCGCTGCCGTGCCGCGTGTTTTGCCCGAGGGACCGGCCCTTTGCTGCACTTGACCAAATTACAAACAAAAATCTTTTAGACCTTCAAAAAATTTTTGTGAAAAGAGGTTGATTATTGGGTGAAACTGCGGTATACTCGAGGTAGTGACAGGGTTTGCCCTGAAGATTTCATTATGAACGACGTTTCAGGAGGTACGATAAAATGAAATACGGCCGCACTTATAACTTCTCCGCCGGTCCGGCTACCATGCCCGAGGCAGTACTGGAAGAAGTCCGTGACGAGATGATGAACTACAGAGGTTCCGGCATGTGCGTCATGGAAATGTCCCACCGCTCCAAGGTCTTTCAGCAGATCATCGACGAGGCGGAGCAGGACCTGCGCGATCTGATGAACATTCCGGACAACTACAAGGTCCTCTTCATCCAGGGCGGCGCTACCCTGCAGTTCTCCATGATTCCCATGAACCTGATGAAGAACGGCGTTGCTTGCTACGTCGAGACCGGTGCTTGGTCTAAGAAGGCCATTGCCGAAGCCAAGAAGGTCGGCGAAGTCAAGGTCGTTGCCTCCTCTGCCGATAAGAACTACACCTACGTTCCCGATTGCTCCGATCTGGACATCCCCGACAATGCGGACTATGTCTACATCTGCGAGAACGAGACCATCCACGGCGTTACCTGGAACAAGCTGCCCAACACCAAGGGCCATGTCCTGGTTTCCGACCAGTCCTCCATGTTCCTGTCCCGCCCCTGCAACGTCTCTGACTACGGCATGATCTACGCCGGTGTCCAGAAGAACGTCGGCCCCGCTGGTATGGTCGTTGTCATCATCCGCGAAGACCTCATCCGGGACGATCTGAAGGATTTGCCCGTTTACATGCAGTACAAGACCCATGCGGACGCTGGCTCTATGTACAACACCCCCAACTGCTGGGCGATCTACGTCTGCGGCAAGGTCTTCAAGTACCTCAAGAACCTGGGCGGCCTGAAGAAGATGGAAGAGATCAACATCGACAAGGCAAAGGTTTTCTACGACTTCCTGGATCAGTCCAAGCTGTTCAAGGGCACCGTCGTTCCCGAAGACCGCAGCCTGATGAACATCCCCTTCGTCACTGGCGACAAGGATCTGGACGCAGAAGTCATTGCCTACACCAAGGCTGCTGGCTTTGAAAACCTGAAGGGCCATAAGTCCGTCGGCGGCCTGCGCGCTTCTATCTACAACGCAATGCCCAAGGACGGCGTCATCGCCCTGGTCGATTGCCTGAAGAAGTTCGAAGCGGAACACAAATAATTAACGATACTGATTAATGGAGATTACTGAAATGCGTATTCTTGTTACTGACGGTATGGACAAGTCCGCAATGGCGCAGCTGCGTGAGCAGGGCCATGAGGTCGTTGAGCAGTTCTATGAGCCCGATCAGCTGGGCAAGGCTCTGCGGGACTTCGACGCAGTCGTCGTCCGCTCCAAGACGAAGGTTCGCGCAAACCACATCGACGAGGCGAAGGGCTCCAAGCTGAAGCTCATCATCCGCGGCGGTGTTGGCGTGGACAACATCGACGTCAAGTATGCCGAAGAGAACGGCATCAAGGTCATGAACACCCCGCGTGCGTCCTCCCAGTCTGTTGCAGAGCTGGCACTGGGCCATATGTTCTCCTGCGCACGCTATCTCTCCATCGCTGGCCACACCATGCGTGAGGACAAGTGGGAGAAGAAGGCCTATGGCAAGGGCATCGAGCTGCAGGGCAAGACTCTCGGCATCGTGGGCTTCGGCCGCATCGGTCAGCACCTGGGCGCTATGGCGAAGGCCATCGGCATGGACGTTATCGCATTCGATATCTTCCACATCCCCGGCATCGAAGAGCAGATGGGCATCCCCTACGTCGAGATGGACGAGCTGCTGGCGAAGTCCGACTTCATCAGCGTACACGCTCCCGCTGTTGACGGCGGCGCTCTGATCTCCGCAGCCAACATCGAAAAGATGAAGGACGGCGTTTGCATCATCAACACCTCCCGCGGCACCAACGTCGACGAGGACGCACTGTTGGCCGCTCTGGAATCCGGCAAGGTCCGCGCTGCTGGCCTGGACGTCTATTCCGAAGAGCCCGCGAAGAACCATGCGCTCTACAGCCATCCCATGGTTTCCTGCACGCCGCACATCGGCGCTGCCACCGTGGAAGCTCAGAAGCGGATCGGTACGGAGATCGTCTCCATCATCGAAAACTTCGGCAAATAATTTTTGGCAAAATAAGAAAATGGGCCGCAGAGATGTGGCCCATTTTTCCCCCAGCCTTTTCGCTGGGTCACTGTGTATTTTACCCGCGGGCATTCGCGGGTGATAAATAAAAAGGAGTACTGATTATCATGAATGCTTATGTTACGAGCGTAATTGAAAACGTCAAGAAAAAGTATGCGCATGAGCCCGAATTTTGCCAGACCGTAGACGAGGTCCTCTTCTACGGTCTGGCAAAATTC
>CAUBQU010000159.1 GCA_958438185.1 uncultured Oscillospiraceae bacterium | reverse complement strand
CAATATAACAGAGTGCTAAAAATTTTATTTTTGGGAACCACTGCCAAGTTTCCCCGTCAAAATAAATGAAACCAAACATAGCGCCCCGCGCTGGAAAGGAACGACCCATGAAAAAATTCACCCTTATCCTCTGCGCCCTGCTACTTCTGGCCGCCCTGGCGGGCTGCGGCGGGCAAACCTCCACAGACACCGGCAGCCCCGCCGACCGAGCAGGCAGCCCCCCGTCAGACGCCATCCCGGTCGACGAGGTAGCGCCGGACGCAGACCCGACGGACGCCCTACAAGACGGCCAGTCCCTGAACTACGACGCAGACGCCGTCCCCAAGACCCCCGTCGACGCCGCGACGCCGATGGTCTTCGTCGAAGGCGCCCTCTATGTCAGCACCGGCCAGGTCAGCGACGTGGAAGGCCGCTGCGGTAATATGGACGGCGCGATCACCGCCACCGTCCCTGCGACCGAGACCCCCACCCAAGAGGGCGAATCCAACTTTGGCACCGGCTACGCCTACCAGATCGGCCCCGACGGCACCATCGAGATCCCCATGCGCCTAGACGGCGCCGCCGACCCCCAGTGGATCGTCTTCCAAAAGGAATCGCGTAAATAAGATTGCATCCCCACAAGCGCGCCGGTTTCCCGGCGCGCTTTTTGCGCCTTGCGCGGCCCGGGGCGGTATGGTAAAATGGGCATAGTCTCTTGACCCGCACAAGCGCGATGCGTACCGCCGCTCCAGGCCGTCCTCCGTCACGCAGGGCAGTCCATCGCGCCTATTTTAGCGCTTGAGGCGTAAATTTCCCAGAAACCATACAAATTTTGCCAAAAATCCCCAAAACCCTGTTCTAAATCCGCAGGATCTATGCTATAATGGCACTAGAAACGCCTAATTTTGAACCATCCGCCCGGGCCGAACTGCCCCGGCGGCCTTCGATCTGACGAAAGGAGTAACCATACATGGGACTCATCAAAGCTGCCCTGGGCGCTGCCGGTGGTGTACTGGCAGACCAGTGGAAGGAATATTTTTACTGTGACGCGCTGGAAGCGGACGTTCTCGCTGTCAAAGGCGAAAAGCGGACCTCCGGCCGCTCGTCCAACCGCAAGGGGACGGATAACGTCATCACCAGCGGCTCCGTCATCGCCGTGGCCGATGGCCAGTGTATGATGATCGTCGAGCAGGGCAAGGTCGTGGAGCTGTGCGCCGAGCCGGGCGAATTCGTCTTCGACGCGTCCACGGAGCCCTCCCTGTTTGCAGGCGAACTGGGCCAGAGCATCCTGGATACCTTCGCCAGCATCGGCAAGCGCTTCCAGTTTGGCGGCCAGGCCCCGCAGGACCAGCGGGTCTATTACTTCAATACCAAGGAGCTGACGGGCAACAAATACGGCACCCCCAGCCCCGTCCCCTTCCGGGTGGTGGACCAGAACGTCGGCCTGGATGTCGATATCTCCATCCGCTGCTTCGGCGAGTACAGCTACCGCATCTGCGACCCGCTGCTGTTCTATACCAACGTCTGCGGCAACGTGACCGCTGCCTACCGCCGCGAGACCCTCGACGGCCAGCTCAAAACGGAACTGCTGACTGCGCTGCAGCCCGCCTTCGCCCGGATCTCCGACCTCGGCATCCGCTACTCCGCCCTCCCCGGCCACACCATGGAGCTGGCCGACGCCCTGAACGACGTCCTGACGGAAAAGTGGCGCAAGCTGCGGGGCATCGAGATCGTCTCCGTCGGCGTCTCCAGCGTCAAGGCCAGCGAGGAAGACGAGCAGATGATCAAGCAGCTGCAGCGCAACGCCGCCCTGCGGAACCCGACCATGGCCGCCGCGACCCTCGTCGGCGCCCAGGCCGCCGCGATGCAGGCCGCCGCGTCCAACGAATCTGCAGGCCCCGCCATGGCCTTTATGGGCGCAAATATGGCAGGCCAGATGGGTGGCATGAACGCCCAGTCTCTCTTCCAGATGGGCGCGCAGCAGCAAGCCGCTCCCGGCAGCTGGACCTGCGCCTGCGGGCACACGGCCACTGGCAATTTCTGCCCCCAGTGCGGCGCGAAAAAGCCCGCGGACGATGCCTGGCAGTGCGCCTGCGGCGAGACGGTCCACGGCAACTTCTGCCCCGCCTGCGGTGCCAAGCGCCCCGCGCGCTGGGCCTGCGCTTGCGGCCAGGAGAACACCGGCCGCTTCTGCACCCAGTGCGGCGCGCCGAAGCCGGTCGCCCATGTCTGCACCAAGTGCGGCTGGAAGGCGCAGGACGGCGAGGCCGCCCCGAAATTCTGCCCCCAGTGCGGCGCACCCTTTGCCCGGGGCTGATGCCCAGCCCACCCCATTTTAAATTCTAAAAACCAGGAGGCACCCCCATGGCAACGCAAACGGTCAATTACCAATGCCCGTCCTGCACCGGGCCCCTGCACTATAACAGCGCGACCGGCAAACTGTCCTGCGACTACTGCGGCTCCGAATTTGCCGTCGACGAGATCGAAGCCCTCTACGCCAAAAAAGCCGCCGAGGCCGAACAAAACGCCGCGAAAGAGGCCCAGCAGCCCCCCCAGGAGGAAGCCTGGGACACCGCCGGCGCCGGTACCCAGTGGGACGACGCCGAGGCCGCGAAGCTGCGCACCTATGTCTGCACCTCCTGCGGCGCAGAGATCATCTGCGACGAGACGACCGCCGCCACCGCCTGCGTCTACTGCGGTAACCCGACGGTCATCCCCGGTAAGTTTTCCGGCGCCCTGCGGCCGGACTACGTCCTCCCCTTCCGCCTGGAAAAGAAGGACGCCGTCGCCGCTTTGGAAAAGTACTATAAGAAAAAGCGCTTCCTCCCCAAATCCTTCCGCACCCACAACCAGATCGAAAAGCTGCAGGGGGTCTATGTCCCCTTCTGGCTCTTCGATGGCGAATCCGAGGGCAGCGTCCAGCTGAACGCCACCCGCACCCACTCCTACACGACAAACGACGAGGAAGTGACGATCACCGAGCACTACAAGCTCGACCGCGCCGGGCGCTGCCGCTTCGAGCGCATCCCCGTCGACGGCTCCACCAAAATGCCCGACGCCCATATGGACGCCATCGAGCCCTTCGATTTCAGCGGCCTGGAGCCCTTCACCCTGGCCTACTTACCCGGCTACCTGGCCGATAAATACGACGTCGACGCCAACGCCAGCGCCCCCCGGGCTGAGCTTCGGGCGGAAAATACCACCGTCCGGATGCTGACCGCCACCGCCAAGGGCTACAGCACCGTCAGCGTCGCCTCCCAGGATATCCGCCTGCACCGGGGCGCGGTGAAATACGCCCTGCTGCCAGTCTGGATGCTGCACACGAAATGGCAGGACAAGGATTTCCTCTTCGCCATGAACGGGCAGACGGGTAAGCTCATCGGCGATCTGCCCGTCTCCCGGGGGAAATTCTGGGCCTGGCTCGGCGGGATGACCGGCGTCCTGACGCTGCTTCTGGCGGCGCTGGACTACTTCTTCCTGCTTTGAAAGGGGGCGGCAACGATGAAAAAACGTCTTTCCATCCTTTTGGCCCTCCTGGTGGCCACTGCGCTCCTGCTCGCCCTCCCGGCCCTGGCCAGCGACGGCGCGCCGTACATCCGCGATGAAGCGCTGCTTCTAACCTATGACGAAGAAACGGCCCTGGAGGAACAGGCCCAGTCCATCGCCGACAGCTCCGGCTGCGCCGTCTATGTCCTGACCGTCGATTCCATCGGCAGCCAGACCATTCGGGACTTTGCCAAGGAGTACTACACCGACCACGCCCTGGGCTACGGCGACGGACGCAACGGCATCCTCTTCTGCATCTCCATGGAGGGCCGGGATTATGTCACCGTCACCTACGGGAAGGACCCGAGCGACGATACCACCTACGGCATCGGCATCACCGCCTTTTCCGACGCCCGCATCGAAGCGCTGGAGGATTCTGTCGTCCCCAGCCTCTCCGACGGCGACTACGCCGGTGCGTTTACGACCTATCTCGACACCTGCGCGACCTACCTCGAAACGGCGGACGCCGGGAGCGAGGATTACACGAATTACGACAACAGCTATAACGACGACGGCGACTACAGCAGCGGCTTCTACTTCCCCCTCTCGCACCTGGCCATTGCATTCCTCATCGCCTTCGTCATCGCCCTCATCGTCTGCCTGATCTGGCGCGGCCAGATGAAGACGGCCCGCGCCGCCACCCAGGCCGACAGCTATGTCCCCCAGGGCGGCTTCCAGCTCACCCATGAGCGCGATACCTTCCTCTTCAG
>CAUBQU010000158.1 GCA_958438185.1 uncultured Oscillospiraceae bacterium | reverse complement strand
CTATCGGATCATTTTACCTACCGAAAGCTCCTGCGCTTTACCCTGCCGTCCATTGTCATGATGGTCTTTACGTCGATCTACGGTGTGGTGGACGGGCTATTTGTTTCAAACTTTGTCGGCAAGGGGCCGTTTACGGCGGTGAACCTGGTAATGCCTGTCGTGATGATCTTCGGCGGCTTGGGCTTTATGTTCGGCACCGGCGGCAGCGCCCTGGTGGCAAAGACCCTGGGCCAGGGCCGCAAGGACCAGGCCAATCGCTATTTTACGATGATCGTTATCGCGACAGTCGGCACTGGCGTTGTGATCTCAGCCCTGGGCGCGGCTTTTATGCGGCCCATCTGCCACTGGCTGCGAGCAGACGCGGAGATCATTGACGATTGCGTCCTCTACGGCCGGATCCTGATGGGGTTTAACACGGCGTATATGCTACAAAATGTCTTCCAAAGCTTTTTGATCACAGCGGAAAAGCCGAAGCTGGGCCTGGCTGCGACGATCGCCGCCGGGGTGACCAATATGGCGCTGGACGCGCTGTTCATTGCCGGGTTCGGCTGGGGCGTGGCGGGCGCTGCCGTTGCGACGGGGCTGAGCCAGTGCGTCGGCGGCCTGTTCCCGCTGCTCTATTTTCTGCGGCCGAACAACAGCTTGCTGCGGCTGCGCCCTGCAAAGCTGCAGCTGCGGCCTATTTTGCAGTCCTGCGGCAATGGCGCTTCGGAGGTCGTCTCCAGTGTCACCTCGTCGATCATCGGCATGGTGTATAATTTTCAGCTGCTGCGGTTTGCCGGGAAGGACGGCGTGGCGGCCTACGGCGTCTTGATGTACACGGAGTTTATCTTCGTCGCCGTCTTCATCGGCTATGCCATCGGCAGCGCGCCGGTCATCGGCTATCATTACGGCGCGGAAAACACCGGGGAGCTCAAGAGCCTGCTGCGCAAAAGTGTCACGCTGAATCTTGGTTCCGGCATTGTGATGTTGGGAATTGCCCAGGCGCTGGCGACGACGCTGGCGCACCTGTTTGTCGGCTATGACCCGGCGCTGTTTTCCATGACAGTGCACGGCTTCCGCATCTTTACGGTGGCCTTTGTTCTGCTGGGGCTGAATATCTTTTTCTCGTCGTTTTTCACGGCCCTCAACAACGGCTTCGTCTCGGCAGCGATCTCGTTTTTGCGGACGTTCGTTTTTAAGCTCTCTGCCGTACTAGTGCTGCCGCTGCTGCTCAAGCTGGATGGCATCTGGTGGGCGACGGTGGTGGCGGAGGTCTTTGCGTTCTTGATCTCCGGCGTATTTTTGCTGAAAAACCGCCGCAAGTACGGCTATTTCTAAGATTCCATCACAGCGAGGTTTTCGTTATGCTCCCAACGGCTTTTTTACAGCGGATGCAGCAGATGCTGGGGCTAGAATACCCGGCGTTTCTGCAAAGCTATGACCGGCCCCGCAGCGTCGGGCTGCGGTTCAACCCCTTAAAGGGGGCGGACCTGCCCCAGCTGCCCTTCGGCCTGACGCCGGTTCCCTGGGCACCACACGGCTATTTTTACGACCCGGCGACGCGGCCCGGGCTGCACCCGTATCATGAGGCGGGCGTCTATTATCTGCAGGAGCCCAGCGCCATGGCCCCGGCTGTGCTGCTGGACGCTCAGCCCGGTGAGCTGGTGCTGGACCTGTGCGCCGCGCCCGGCGGGAAGTCGACGCAGATCGCCGCTGCGCTGCAGGGGCGGGGGCTGCTGGTTTGCAATGAGATCAATCCGGGCCGGGCGAAGATCCTGGCGCGGAATATCGAGCGCCTGGGGATCACGAACGCGCTCGTGCTGCAGGAGATGCCCCAGCGCATCGCTGCGGCGTTTCCCCACTGTTTTGACCGCGTCTTGGTGGACGCGCCTTGCTCCGGCGAGGGAATGTTCCGCAAGGAGGCGGCGGCCAGCGCGGATTGGAGCGAGGCGACAGTCGCCCGCTGCGCCGCCCGGCAGCAGGAGATCCTGGATGCCGCCGCTGTGCTGTTAAAAGCGGGTGGGCGGCTGGTCTATTCCACCTGCACCTTTGCCCCGGCGGAAAACGAGGGGGCCATCGCGGCGTTTTTGCGCCGCCATCCGGACTTTGCGCTGGAGGACCCCGGTGCGGCGGCCCGGTTCTTTGCCCCGGGAAATCCAGCATGGGCAGAGGGCCAGGACCCGGCACTGGCGAAGACCTGCCGCCTCTGGCCCCACAAGTTGCCCTGCGAGGGGCACTTTGCCGCCGTGCTGCGCTATTGCGGCGACGCGGAAAACACCTGGCAGTCGGTCCGGCCTGCGCCCGCGCCGGAGGCCTGGCGGGCTTTTGCAGGCAATTGTCTGCCGGACGCGCCCAAGGGGGCGCTCCTGACCTTTGGCGATACGCTCTATGCCGCGCCGCCGGTCCTGCCGCAGCTTGACGGCCTACGGGTCCTGCGGGCGGGGCTGGAGCTGGGGCAGGTGCGCAAGGGCAGATTCGTTCCAGCTCACGCGCTGGCCTTGGCCAGCCGGGGCGCAGCGGCCTGCTGCCGCCTGGACCTGGACGACCCGCGGCTGGCCCAGTACTTGGAGGGCCAGCAGATCTCCGGCGACGCGCGCGGCTGGACGCTGGTATTTGCCGGGCCCTATCCCATCGGCTGGGCCAAGGGCAGCGGCGGCGTTTTGAAGAATCACTTCCCCAAAGGTCTGCGCCATCTGCCTGGCGCGGTAGGCGGATAATGTCGTTTTTTCCGGCAATTTGGCCTGATTTTTCCGGAAAACCGGGCCAATGCTTAAGAAATCTTAAATCATCTCTTTACATAATTAAGAAAATATGGTATATTTGCCTAGAATGTAAAACTATATCGCGCCCAGCGCTTTGACGCGGCGCTTTTTGGCGGCCCCGGGATCTGCCAAGATTTTGCGGGGGTATTCGCCCTTAATCTGCGCATACTCCTAATATACTCCTACCTAAAGAGGGTATTCCATGACGAAATATATCATAAACGGCGGCAAGCCGCTGCACGGGACGGTGACGATCAGCGGCGCGAAAAACGCGGCAGTCGCCATCCTGCCGGCGACCTTGCTGGTCAAAGGCGTTTGTAAAATTGAAAATGTTCCCAATATCTCCGACGTCCGGCTCCTGCTGGAAATTTTGACGACGATGGGCGCGCTGGTGCGCCGCCTCTCGCCTAACGCGCTGGAGATCGACTGCACCCATGTGACGGATTCCGTCGCGCCCATTGATCTGGTGCGCCGCATCCGGGCGTCCTATTATCTCATCGGCGCGCAGCTGGGCCGGTTTGGCCATGCCTGCGTGGCGCTGCCCGGCGGCTGCAACTTCGGTGTGCGGCCCATCGACCAGCACATCAAGGGCATCGAGGCCATGCAGGCGGATGTGCGCCTGGTGGGCGGTTGCGTCTGTGCGACGGCGCCGTCCGGCGGCCTGGTCGGCGGCAGGATCAATCTGGACGTCGTCTCCGTCGGTGCGACGATGAATATTATGATTGCTGGCGTCCTGGCCAACGGGACGACGGTCATCGAAAATGCTGCCAAGGAGCCGCATATTGTGGACCTGGCCAACTTCCTCAACGCCATGGGCGCGAAAGTCACCGGCGCGGGGACGGATGTCATCAAGATCCGCGGCGTGCGCCAGCTGGTCGGCGGCTCGTACTCCATCATTCCCGATCAGATCGAAGCGGGGACATATATGGTCGCCGTGGCTGCGGCCGGAGGGGATGTGCTGGTGCAGAACGTCATCCCCAAGCATATGGACTGCATCTCCGCCAAGCTGCGGGAGATGGGCGTCCAGGTGACAGAATATGACGACGCCATTCGCGTCGCCCACACGGGCCGCCTGCGCCGGGCCAATGTCAAGACGATGCCGTACCCCGGCTTCCCGACGGATATGCAGCCCCAGATCGCCGTTTGCATGGCCCTGGCCAAGGGGACGAGCATCATCACTGAGGGCATTTACGATACCCGCTTCCGCTACTGCGCGGAGCTGAACCGGATGGGCGCGTCCATCCAGGTGGATACCAAAGTCGCCGTGATCGACGGCGTCGAGGCCCTGCACGGCTGCCCGGTCCGGGCGTGCGACCTGCGGGCAGGCGCGGCGATGGTCATCGCCGGGCTGGCGGCCGACCAGGTCACGACGGTAGAGGACGCGCATTATATCGAACGGGGCTATGAGAACATCATCGAAAAGCTCCGGGGCATCGGCGCGGAGATTCGCCGCGTGGAGACGCCGCGGGAAGCCGCATCCAGCCAAAGCGCCGGTTGACGG
>CAUBQU010000157.1 GCA_958438185.1 uncultured Oscillospiraceae bacterium | reverse complement strand
CCTTAGAAGAGGATTGCAGCTTTGACGTCGTCCAGCAGGTGCATGAGCAGCTGAGCGAGATGATCGAGGTCCACAAGGAATCCAAAGCGGAGGAGCCGCTGCTGATCTCCCAGGGGCAGGTGCGCCAGGTGCTGGCCCAGTGCCAGGTCCCGGAGGAAAAGCTGGCAAAATTTTCCGTCCAGCTGGAGGCGGACTTTGGGCCTGACGCGCAGCTAAGCCCGGAAAACCTCATCGACGACCGGCACTTTGCCCTGAAGACGCCGGACGTCACCATCCAGGTCAACCCCGCCCGGAGTGACCTTGTCCAGACCCGGGTCATCGACGGGGTCAAGTACATCCTTATCAACGCGGAGGAATCCGTCGAGGTCAACGGCGTCGATATTCACATCGGGGACAAAGCGTAAAGGAGCCGCTATGCAGGAATTTATCATCACCGGGAACGACGCCGGGCAGCGCCTGGACCGCTTCCTGGGCAAGGCAGCGCCGCTGCTCCCCGCCTCCCTGATGCAGAAGGGCATACGCACCAAGAATATCAAGGTCAACGGCAAGCGGGCCGAGCGCGGCCAGCGGCTGTGCGACGGTGATGTCGTCCGCTTGTATCTGGACGACCGCTATTTTGAAAAGCCCGCGCCGGACAGCGGCTGGAAAAAGGTCACGGCCCCGAAGCTGCATGTGGTCTATGAGGACAGCCAGATCCTGCTGGTGGACAAGCGCCCCGGCATCGCCGTCCACCCCCACGACGGCGCGGAGTACGGCCGGACGCTCATCGACCAGATCCAGGCCTATCTCTACGCCCGGGGCGAATGGGACCCGAAGCAGGAGCACGCCTTTGCCCCGGCCCTGTGCAACCGCATCGACCGCAACACCGGTGGGATCGTCATCGCCGCGAAAACGGCCATGGCCCTGCGGGTCATGAACCAGAAAATCCGGGACCGGGAGCTGGGGAAATACTATCTTGCCATCGTCAAGGGCGCGCCCCGGCCTGCCCAGGGGATCCTAAAGGGGTATCTCTTCAAGGACGCCGTCAAAAACCGCGTCTATGTCACGGACCAGCCCCAGAAGGGGTCGAAGACGGCCCAGACGAAATACCGGACCCTGGCAAGCCGAAACGGCCTGAGCCTCGTCGAATGCGAGCTCATCACCGGCCGGACCCATCAGATCCGCGCCCAATTCGCCCACGCAGGCTGTCCGCTGCTGGGCGACGGCAAATACGGCACCCTGGGCAAAAACGCGCCGCGCAAATACCAGGCCCTCTACGCATACCGCCTGGAATTTCGCTTCACGACGCCTGCAGAGGACCTGGAATACCTGAACGGCGCCAGCTTCCGCGTGGACGACGTCGATTTTGTACAGGAGTACTTCCCTGCTGCGACGCTTTCGAAATAACGCAAACACCGCCCTGCTTGTGCTGGCTGGGCGGCGTTTTTATGCAAGATAACTGCCCCGGGGCCCGGGGCGTTGGGTGAATTCAAGGTGCAAATTCAAGAGGAGACGGTCAAGCGCTCCAGCGTTGCGCCGCGCCGCCACTGGTCGAGATAGACGCGGGTGCATTTTTTATACCGGGCGAACGTCTGCTGCGCCGCATCGACATCGCCATAGACCTTCCAGCAGCCTGCCAGCTTATGGCGGGCTGCTTTGTTTTCCATAAAGCCCTGGACATCCTCCGGCGGATAGCCGAGGAACAGGCCGATCTCGTGGGGGAATTCCGCATCCTGCCGCAGGTGGGCCATCAGCTGGGCCAGGCAGCGGCCCGTTGCCGGATCGGTGTAGCCTTTTTTGCGCAAAATAGCCGCCGCCCCGCGCTGCCGCAGGTCGGATTCCAACTGGCGCGACCGGTACAGGTACAGCAGCACATGCCCGGGGGTAAACCGCAGGGGCAAAATTTGTACGCCCTTCGGCGAGAGCCGCCGGTTCCACTGCCGCAGCTGCGCCAGCACCGCCGGGACATCCGGGCACGGCGCTGTGACCAGGCTGCCGGTCTTGAGCCCCGCCAGGGTCGGTGCGCAGTGCTGGATCAAAATTTCCTCGGACATATTCGTCTCTCCCCTTCCCAACTGCTCTTTAGCAGTATGCGCAAATGTAATGGTTTGATTCTTGAGGTTAGCTACTGCTAACCGACGCAGAAAAGAAAAGCGCAGACAATCCGGGATCGCCCAGCGCGAAGGCCACCACGCCCCACCGGGGACCGGCCGAAGCCGGGCCCGGTGGGCGGTGGGGTCAGGTCTTGTCTTGATGGCAAGCGTTGCATCCGTCACAGCCGCCGCAGGAGCAGCCGCAGGAACTCTTCCCTGTCTTTTTCTTGTGGATCTCCGAAGCGATGATCGCCACAAAGATGATCGCGACAATAGATGCAATGATCACAGTAGCCATAAAGACCCCTCCTTATTTCGCCGCAGCAACCTCATGGACGTGCAGCGTGTTTTCGTCGTACTTGTTCTTGCGAACCAGCAGGTAGAGAAGCGCAGCCAAGGCGATGATCGCGACAGCGGTCCAAACGGTGAAGCCGTTGCCGGAGATGAGCATGCCGAGCTGATAGACGATCAGCGCGACGACATATGCAAAGCCGCACATATAGCCGATGGCTGCCCAGGTCCACTTGGCGTTGTTCATTTCCCGCTTGATGGCGCCCATCGCAGCAAAGCAAGGTGCGCACAGCAGGTTGAAGATCATGAAGGAATAAGCTGCCAGCTGGCTGCCATTGAAGAATTCCTGGCCAATGACGGTCAGACCGGAGGTGTTGCCCGCTTCGACCAGCTCCATCGCCAGATCCGCGCTGCCCATGGAGGACAGAGAGCCGAAGACGCCAACGACCTCTTCCTTGGCGACCAGGCCCAGGACCGTCGCGACAGCGGCCTGCCAACGGTCGAAGCCCAGGGGGTAGAACAGAACGGCAATGCCTTCGCCGATGACATTCAGGATAGACATTTCGTCGCCATCGCCGATGTAGTGGAAGCCGCCTTCAAAGCTCAAGCTGTTAAGGACCCAGATCACGATGCTGGCCGCCACGATGACGGTACCGGCACGCTTGATAAAGCTCCAGCCTCGCTCCCAGGTCGCCCGCAGGACGTTGACCGGGATCGGTGCATGGTAAGCCGGGAGCTCCATGACGAAGGGAGCCGGGTCACCGGAGAAGGCCTTCGTCTTTTTCAGGATGATACCGGAGATGATAACGGCGGCGACGCCGATGAAGTAAGCAGAGGTTGCGACCCAGGAGCTGCCGCCGAACAGGGCGCCGGCAATCAGACCAACGATGGGCATCTTTGCGCCGCAGGGGATGAAGCAGGTGGTCATGATGGTCATCTTGCGGTCACGGTCCTGCTCGATGGTACGGGAAGCCATAACACCGGGGACGCCGCAGCCTGTTGCGACCAGCATCGGGATGAAGCTCTTACCGGACAGGCCGAATTTGCGGAAGATACGGTCCATGATGAACGCGACACGGGACATATAGCCGCAGTCCTCCAGCATGGCCAGCAGGACGAACAGGATCAGCATCTGCGGGACAAAGCCCAGGACAGCGCCGACGCCGCCGATAATGCCGTCAGCAATCAGGCTCGTCAGCCAGTCGGCGCAGCCGATGGCTTCCAGGCCGGAGGTGACGCCCGGGACGATCCATTCGCCAAAGAGGGTGTCGTTCATGAAACCGGTGACCCAGTCGCCAATGGTGCCGATGGAGATGGTGTAAACCGCCCACATGATGACGATGAAGATCGGCAGGGCCAGGATGCGGTTCGTCACGATCTTATCAATTTTATCCGACGTGGAGAGCTTGCCCGCCGCCTTTTTCTTGTAGCAGCGCTTCATCAGCTGACCGATAAAGATATAGCGCTCGTTGGTGATGATGGATTCGGCATCGTCGTCCATCTCTTCCTCGGCAGCCTGGATGTCCTTTTCGATATGAGCCGCGATCTTCGGGTCAAGCTTCAGCTGTTCCAGGACCTTGTCGTCCCGCTCGAAGATCTTGACGGCGTACCAGCGCTGCTCTGCCTCGGGCAGATTATGTACCGCAGCTTCTTCGATGTGCGCAATGGCATGCTCAACGCTGCCGGTGAAGGTGTGCAGCGGGATGCAGCTGCCCTGCTTTGCGGCTTCGATGGCCGCTTCTGCCGCTGCCATGACGCCTTCGCTCTTGACGGCGGAGATCTCAACGACCTTGCACTCCAGCGCTTCGGCAAGCTGCGCGGTGTTGATCTTGTCGCCATTCTTCCGGACGACGTCCATCATGTTGATAGCGATGACGACCGGGATGCCCAGCTCCATCAGCTGGGTCGTCAGGTACAGGTTACGCTCCAGGTT
>CAUBQU010000156.1 GCA_958438185.1 uncultured Oscillospiraceae bacterium | reverse complement strand
CTCGATGGGGCGGGTCTGACTGGTGTGGATGACACCCTGGCCGTCCACCGGTTCGCCCAGTGCATTGACGACGCGGCCAATGAGCGCATCGCCCACCGGCACGCTCATGACATGGCCCGTCCGGCGCACAGCGTCGCCCTTCTGGATCCGGGAGTAATTGCCAAGCAGGACGCAGCCGACATTATCCGGCTCCAGGTCCTGCACCATACCGATGATCCCGTTGTGGAATTTGAGCATTTCGCCTGCCATGCAATCGGCCAGGCCGGAGATACGGCAAATGCCGTCATAGACCTGGGTGACGGCGCCGACCTGGTAAATATCCAGGGCACAGTCCGCCTGCTGCAGGATCTCTGAAATGCTATCGAGGAGGTCGCCCTTGGCGCTATCCACCGGGGGGATATTCTCCGTCAACAGTTCCAGCTGGTGGCGGATCGTCCCATCATAAACCGTATCGCCCACCTGCAGGCACAGGCCCGCGATCCGCGCGGGGTCGACCTCTGTCTGCAGCTGGACCGGGTACTGCCGCCCGTTCTCCGCGAATGTCTCCTGCAGCATCTGCCGCAGGCTGTCACGCTCCTCTGCCCGCAGTGGCTCTGCCGTCCAGACACTGGCCTGGAGCAAGCCCTGGGCCTGCAAACGCAGGCGATCGCTGGGGTAAGCCTGCAGCGATTTCCGGAGCGCCGTCAAATTCTGATCGACCAGCTTTGCCCGGTACGGATCAAAGGCCGGGGACCGAAGCGCCTGCCCTGTCAACTCTGCCACCTGGGTGACCGTCTGGCGGGCCAGCTTCGACTGCATTTCGTCGCGCAGCTGGCGCTCCAGCTCGCTGACCTCCTGCAGGGTCTGCTGGGCGCTGGCTTCGCCGTCCCGCAGGATCACGTCGGACCGCTCCTGCGCCGCTTTCTGCGCATCGGCAGCCAACTGCTTGCACTGCCGCGCGTTTTCTTCCCGGGAGGTCTCCATTTTCAGCGCGATCTGCTTGGCATTTTCCTTTGCCTGCTCGGATTTTTCCAAAGAATCGCGAATCTTATCCCGCCGGGTCGCAAAAATTTTGACGACCATCTTGCGCCCGATCTTATACAGCGCAAACGCCAGGATCAAAAAGTTGATCAGAGCAAAGATAAATTCCTTGAGCGTCATTTACCTCCCTCCTTTCTTTCCAGCAAATAAGGTAACTTCAGCATCCGTGCCGCCGCGGCGGCACGCGTTTCATTCTTAAAAAAACAGTCCGCTTAAACCGTCTGCCCGGCCGCTTCGACGCAGGCTGTGATCTCCGCAGCGTTGCGCTGCGCCGCTGCCTCGTCCTGCAGCAGATGCCCGGCCAGCGCCTCCACCAGCTGCGGCAGCTGGGCATGGACTGCGGCGTACTGCACCTGCTCTTCATGCAGCATCTGCGCCGCGACATCCTGCTTCTGCGCCTGGGCCTGCTTCGCCGCGTCCTCCAGGAGGGCGTCGCACTTGCCATGCGCCTCGCGCCGGATGGAAGATTCCAGCTGCTTGGACTGCTGGTGCGCCTCTGTCAGCTCCGCCTGCAGCGATTGCTGGCAATTTTCCAGCGCCTGCTCGGCCTCTGCCTGGGCGTCGAGCCCAGCCTGAATGCGCGCTTTCCGCTCATCCATAAACTTGACAACCGGCTTATACAGGAACTGATTGAGCAAAAGCATCAGCACGATAAAATTCACAACGGTCAAGATGACCTCTGAGAGGTTAATACTCATACGTTCCGCCCCGCTTCTTCCCCGATCAGATCTTTGCGACCAGCATAAAGGAAATCAGCAGGCCATAAATTGCCAGCGCTTCCATCAGCGCCATCGCCAGGATCATATTCGTCTGGATCTTGCCGTACATCTCCGGCTGCCGGGCCATGGCCTCCAGTGCCTTACCCGATGCGATGCCCTGGCCGATGCCCGGCCCGATGGTGCTCAATGCAATTGCCAATGCTGCGCCCAGCGCGATCAAACCCGAACCCATAGTAAATTCCTCCTAAATATTCGTTCTGTTTTTAATCCTTATCCATGCTGCGGCAGACGTTCCTCCGCCCCTTCTGTAGACTCTGCCAGGAAAATAGCCAGCAGCATCGTAAACACCATGGCCTGCACCAGGCAGAAGATCAAGCTCAATACTTTGATCAGCAACGGCAAGATCAGCGGAAATACCTCCGCCAGCTGCTCGCCGACCTGCTCCTCGCCGTACAGGTTGCCGTACAGTCGCAGCGCCAGGGAGACCGGACGCACGATCTGCTCGATCAGGGTCAGCGGCAGGAGCGCCGCAAACGGCTTGAGGAAGCTCTTGAGATAATTGCCCACGCCCCGCTCTTTAAAGCCCAGGCCGTGGATCATCACAAACGCACACAGGCTGAGGGCCGCCGTGACAGAGAGGTTCGCCGTCGGCGTGGCATAGCCCTTGAAATGGCCGATGCCAGGCAGCAGACCTGAGTAGTTGGAAATAACAATAAAAATGAAAAACGTCGCCAACGCCGGGAAATAGCGCCGCATTCGCCATTGGCCCAGGATCCCGCCGAAGAAATTCTGCAGGGCCTCTACCGCCCATTCCGCGATATTCTGCAGCACCCCGGGGACATCCTTCATCTTTCGCGTGGCGAGGATGGAAAAGACGACCAACAGCAGCATAATCACCCAGCTGGCGACAATGACGTTGGTGACCTCCAGGCCAAAGATTTTAAATACAACAGAATCGTGCATGCTCCGCCTGCACCCCCCTATCTGGAATTTCGCCGCGCGGGCCTTTTCCCCGCGCCGCGCCGATCACTCTTCAAATTGCTTTGCAACGCGGTACGACAGCACCACGGAAACGCCCGTCAGACCGATCGCCGCACCAATAATCACACTTGTAAACGGCCACGGCATCTGGTTGCGCAGCAGCAGGATCAGCGCCAATGCCAAAATTGCAATGCCCTGACGCCCCAAGGATACCGCCAAATAACTGCCCGGCGTGCCATTTTCGCCTGCCGCCGCGTTCTTCTCCCGGGCCTCCGCCTGCTTTTTCAGGTACAGCTTCGTCAACCGGCTGCTCAAAAACGCTGCCAGGCTGCCAAAGGCCAGACCGACCAGGCCGCCAATCACATATTCCACCTGCGCACCACCCTTTCGACAGATCTCGCTAAACTTTTTTCACAGTATGTTTTAGCACAGCGGACCCCAAAAATCAAGCCCTTGGGTTTTGAAAAATTTCGCCTTGACCTTTCTTTATTTTTTCTTAACACCGCATGTCCCACTGCCGATTTAGCGCAGCAGAGGCAGGCTTTCAGAAAATGCAGGCGCCCCAGCTTTTTTCTACATGACAAATCCCCCGGGGCTATGGTATACTAATTATATACAACTGTGATCCAAACAACAAAGAAATGCCAAGATAGGAGAAATTACCGTGAAAGCAAAAAGAATTCTGGGCCGGTGCCTGCTCGTTCTGCTCTGCATCGTGGCCGTCATCGTCATCGCCGGTGTGGCGCAGTTTTATCATCGCTCTGACCCGAAAAACTGCAAGCAGTACGATACGACCAACCCGTTTATCACCGGCACATCCGCGATCTCGGCGCACCGCAGCGGCGCGGGCGATTTCCCGGAAGAAACGCTGGCAGCATTCCAGGGCTGCGTGGAAAATCCGGCGCTGCAGGTCGATTACTTCGAATTTGATCTGCATATGACGGCGGACGATATTCTGGTCCTCTCCCACGATGACACGCTGGACCGGGTCTCGGATGCCGTCAGCGTTTTCAGGGCGGAGAATGTCCTGGTCCGGGACAAGACGCTGGCGGAGCTCAAGCAGCTGAACATGGCGGCGCAATTTTCCAATGACGCGGGCGAAATGCCTTACGCCGACCTCCACGGCGACGCGGTGCCGGAGGAGCTGAAAATTCTCTCGCTGGACGAGGTACTGGACTACCTGACCGCAGCCGGGGACTATCGCTATATCATCGAGATCAAAGACGGCGGTGATGTTGGCCTTGCTGCAGCAGATCAGCTGTATGAAACGCTAAAGGCGCGGGACCTGCTGGACCGGGTCATCATCGGCAGCTTCCGGGACGAAGTCGCCGATTATATCACAGCGCACTACCCCGACACCCACCGCAGTGCCAGCCCGGACGAGGTCCTGCAGTTCTACCTGGCCGCGCTGACAGGCAAGCAGGATTTCACCTGCTCCTACGACGTGCTCCAGCTGCCGTTCAACGACGCCAAGGAAAGCTACGGCATCAATCTGGGCCTGGTCAAGATCATCAACTACGCACATGCCCACGATCTTGCCATCCAGTACTGGACCGTCAATTCTGAAAAGGACATGACCTACCTCGCCAGCATCGGCGCCGACGCGCTGATCACCGACTACCCCGACCGAGCCGCTGACGT
>CAUBQU010000155.1 GCA_958438185.1 uncultured Oscillospiraceae bacterium | reverse complement strand
GATTTCATCATAGACCGCGCCGACAAAATTCGGCACCTCAACCATCTTGGCACTGTCGCCGGAGCAGGAGGAGACAACAAGAATTAGAACCAACGCGATCAGCACCACCGCCGCGATGCCCAGGCCGATGGCCGTATTGCGGCGCTTTTTCCGCTCAGCAGCCTCCTCCTGCTGCTGGCGGCGGCGCTCTTCGGCCTTGCGGGCCTGTTGCTGGCGGCTGGGCGGCGTCTGGGGGCGGCGGGCATGCTGCCCGGCGTAGGCCTCCGCCGTCGTCCGCGGGCGCGGGTTCACCGGCCGCGCGTGGGAGACCTGGTCCAGCCCGAAGCTGAAGACCATCTGCGGGTTCTTCCGGAATTCCTCCAGATCGTAGAGCATCGCCGTGGCCGATTCATAGCGCTGGTCCAGGTCGGCGCACATGGCGTGCATCGTGATCTGCTCCAGGCCCCGGGGGATGGCCGGGTTGATGGAGGTCGGCATCGGCGCGGCGGCGTTGATATGCTGGATGGCCACGGAGACCGGGGTCTCGCCGTCGTAGGGCGGGCGGCCGGTCAGCATCTCATACATGACGACGCCCAGGGAGTAGATATCCGTCCGGTTATCGACCCGGCCGCCCTTGGCCTGCTCCGGGGAGATATAGTGGACCGAGCCCAGGGCCTCCCGGGTCAGCGTGCTCTGGGAGGAGACGACCCGGGCGATGCCGAAGTCCGTCACCTTGACGCTGCCGTTTTTCAGGACCATGATGTTATGGGGCTTAATATCCCGGTGGATGATGCCGCGGCTGTGGGCGTGCTCCAGGGCCTTGGCGATCTGCATGGAGAAGTGCAGCGTCTCCCGCCAATTGAGGACGCCCTTCTTCTCCATATACTGCCGCAGCGTGATGCCGTCGATCAACTCCATGACGATATAGTCGATGCCGCCGGAGGAGGAGACGTCGTACACGCTGACGATATTCGGATGCGAGAGCATCGCGACGGACTGGGACTCCGCCTGGAAGCGGCGGCGGAATTCTTCGTCCTTGGAGAATTCGTCTTTTAATATTTTGATCGCCACCAGGCGGTTCAAGCGGTGACATTTTGCTTTGTAGACAACGGCCATGCCGCCGGTCCCAATGACCTCGAGGATCTCATAGCGGTTGTCCAGCAGCCTGCCTATGTATTTATCCATAAGAAGCTCCTTTCGAGTAAATACCCTTCCACCCTGTTGCCGGCCGGGGGACGCCGGAATGGTTTTTGCACGGCGGTGCGCTAGATCAGCATCAAAACAGCGGTGATGTTGTCCGGCGCGCCCCGGTCTTTGGCGATTTCGATGAGGTGCTGGCAGCATTGCTCCTTGTGCACCGCGTGGACGACTTCAAACAATAGCTCCTGGTCCGTCAGCAGGTTGGAAAGCCCATCGGAGCAGAGCAGGATGGCGTCGCCCGGGGCGACACGGAGGGTGAAGACGTCGCAGCTGACGCGCCTTTCCGTCCCCACGGCGCGGGTGATGAGGTTCTTGCCGGGATAGGTCCTTGCCTCCTCCTCGGTGATCTCCCCCCGCCGGACCATGAGCTGGACGACGGAGTGGTCCTCCGTGATCCGGGTCACGCCCTGCTCCCGGAGGAGATACGCCCGGCTGTCGCCGACGTTGACGGCGATGGCCAGGTCCGTTTTGACAAAGGCGGCGACGAGGGTCGTCCCCATGCCGGAAAAGTCCTCGCTGAGCTGGGCGTGCTCATAGACGGCCTGGTTGGCCAGCTCCACGGCGTCGACGAGCATCCGGCGCAGGGCGTCATCGTCCAAGGACGCGTTCCAGGTGCGCTTGACCTCCCGGATGAAGACATCCGTTGCCAGGCGGCTGGCGACATTGCCGGATTTCGCGCCGCCCATCCCGTCGCAGACGACGGCCAGGGCGTGCTCCGGCGAGAAGCGGACAATGGTGAAATAGTCCTGGTTCTGGGCGCGGACATTGCCGCGATCGGTCAGTCCCCATTGGTTCATTGCGGTACTCCTTTCCCCAGTTTTTCGTGCTTGCGCCGCAGCTGACCGCAGCTGGCGTCGATATCCCCGCCCAGGGTGCGGCGGACCGTCGCCGGGATCCCGGCGTGCTCCAGCTGCGCCTGGAAGGCCGCAACAGCCGCGCGGGTGCTGGGCTGAAGCGGGCTCTCCTCGACATGGTTGAGGGGGATGAGATTGACATGGGCGGCCAGGCCGTGGAGCAGGCGGATCAGATGCCCCGCCATCTCCGGCGTGTCGTTCACGCCGCGGATCATGGCGTATTCAAAGCTGATGCGGCGGCCTGTCGTGGCGTAATAGTCCCGGCAGGCGGATAGCAGCTCTGCGATGGGATACCGGCGGTTGACTGGCATGATCGTGCTGCGGACCTCGTCCAGCGGCGCGTGCAGGGAGACGGAAAGCGTCAGCTGCAGGTTCTCCTCGGCCAGACGCCGGATCTCCGGCACCAGGCCGCAGGTTGAAAGGCTGATGTGCCGCATCCCGATGTTCAGGCCGTCGGGGTCGTTGACCAGGTGCAGAAATTGCAGCACGTTCTCGTAATTATTCAGCGGCTCCCCGATGCCCATCAGGACGATATTGGAGATGGGCACGCCGGAATCCAGCTGGGTAAAGAGCACCTGGTCCAGCATCTCCGCCGGCTCCAAGCGGCGGACGAGGCCGCCGAGGGTCGAGGCGCAGAAGGCGCAGCCCATGGGGCAGCCGACCTCCGTGGAAATGCAGACGGTATTGCCGTGGTGATAGCGCATCAGGACAGTCTCGACACAGTTGCCGTCCCGTAGGCGCCAGAGGTATTTGACCGTCCCATCCCGGGCGGAGACTTGCCGCCGCTCGACGGCGGGGACGGTCAGGTCATACTGCCCGGCCAGCTGCGCCCGCAGGGCCTTGGGCAGGTCCGTCATCTCGTCGAAGCTGCGGACGCCCCGGTGCAGCCAGGTGAAGACCTGCTTTGCCCGAAAGCCCGGCTGCCCCATGGCCTGCAGCGCTTGCTTCAGCTGCGGCTGGGTGAGTGATTTGATCGTTTCTTTCACAGTGCTCTCCTGAGTTTACAGATATAAAAGCCGTCGGTCCCGTGCTTGTGGGGCAGCAGGGTGACCATCCCGGGCGCGTCCTCGGCAATGCCGTCAGGCAGCGCCAGGGGCTCTGGTGAAAATTCCGGGTGGCCCGCCAAAAACGCCGCCATCACCCCGGCATTCTCCCGGGGGAGGATCGTACAGGTGCTGTAGAGCAGCACGCCGCCGGGGCGGACGTAAGGGGCCTGATTCTCTAAGATCGCCCGCTGCAGCAGGGGCAGGCGCACCGTCTGCGCCAGGTCCTTGTAGCGGATATCCGGCTTTTTGCGGATGACGCCCAGGCCGGAGCAGGGCACGTCGCACAGGACGGCGTCCATCTGCCCGCGCCAGTCCGGCTGGGGCACGCGGGCGTCCAGCGCCCGGGCGGAGATGGCGGAAAGGCCCATCCGGGCTGCGCCCTGGGTGATGCGGTTTGCTTTTTTCTCGTGAATATCGCAGCTTGTGATGCTGCCGGTATTTTCCATCGCGATGGCGGCGGCGAAGCTCTTGCCGCCGGGGGCGGCGCAGCAGTCGAGTACGCGCATTCCGGGCCGGAGCCCGGCGCACAGGACGGCAAGCTTTGCCGCCGGGTCCTGCACGTAGAAGAGGCCCGCCTGGTAGGGCGCCAGGGCGGCGGGATCGCCCGCGCCGGTGACCGTCAGGCAGTCCGGCAGCCACGGGTGCGCCTGGCAGGCAATGCCGGCGTCTTCCAGCTGCGCCTGCATGGCTTGCGTCGTCGTGCGGACGGTGTTGCATTGCAGATATATAGGCGCCGGGGTGTTGTCGCAGGCCAGCAGGGCTTCAAGCTCTGCGTCACTGCTGCAGGCCTGCCGCAGCAGCGCGACCAGGGGCGCCGGGTGGGAATAGCGGGTGGCCAGGTCCCCAGGCTCCGGCAGCGGCAGGGAACGCAGCAGATTGCGCAGCACGCCGTTGACCAGGCCCGCCGCGCCGGGGTTGGCGTAGCGCTTGGCCTGCTTGACGGCTTCATTGACCGCCGCGGAGGGCGGGATTTTATCCAGTAGTAAAATCTGGCAGGCGGCCAGACGCAGGATCTCTAAGATCACCGGCTGCAGCCGGTCGAGCTTGGTGAACCGGGCAAGGTGCCAGTCCAGCAGCAGCTCATTTTGCAGGACGCTGTAGCAAAGGCGGCTGGCCAGGGCGGCGTCCCGCCGGTCGAGCCCGGCCCGGGGCAGTAGGCTCTGCAGCATACTGTCCGACCACGCGCCCTGCCGGTGGCAGGCGATGAGGGCCTGCAGGGCAACGGCGCGGGCGTCCATCTTCGGGGCCGCCGTCACGCGTCGCTCCCGGTCTGGGGCGGGAGGGTGATGGGG
>CAUBQU010000154.1 GCA_958438185.1 uncultured Oscillospiraceae bacterium | reverse complement strand
GTTTTATCTATCACGCACGCAAAAAGCGGCTGCCCTGATCTGTGGGCAGCCGCTTTGTATTGTTTGCTACATAAATTGATTCTCCTGCGCACGCTTACCGCAGCAGGACATTGCCCGGCGTCGCGCCGGTCAGCTCGTCGTGCCGCAGGACCAGCTCACCGCCGACAAAGACGGCCTCCAGCCCGGAGGCAAACTGGGCCGGGGCCTGATAGGTCCCGTTTTCCTGCAGCTTGCAGGCGTCAAATACGTTGAGATCGGCATCCGCGCCGACGGCCAGACGGCCCTTGCCCGTCAGCCCCAGCACATCCGCCGGGATGGACGTCATCTTCTGCACCGCCTGCGGCAGGGTCAGCACCTTGTCGCACTGGACGTATTTCTGAATGACCCGCGGGAATGTCCCATAGAGCCGGGGATGGGGGATGCCCTCCGTGGGATAGGTGCTGTCGGAGATCACATTGGCAAACGGTGCCTGCAGAATGCGGGCAATGTCCGCCTCGCAGGTGATGAAGTCGATCATCGTAATTGCCCCGCCCTCGGAGATCAGCATATCGCAGCAGCAGTCCAGCGGGTCCTTCCCCAGCCGCTCCGCCGCCTCTTGGACAGACAGGCCCTCGTAGGGCTTATTTTCCGGCTGGCACAGGGTCGACATGCGGATATTCTCCCACCCGGCCAGCTGGACGATATTTTCAAAATCCGTGCCCGTCGCCAGACGCTGGGCAAGCTGCGCCCGGCCGTCCGCCGTCGCGATGCGGCCCAGGGCCGCTTCTGTCCCGCCCTGCAGGAATTCCGGCGGCAGGATATGCAGCAGCTGCGTCGAACCGGCGGTGTAAGGGTAGACATCGCAGGAGACATCCAGCCCCTCCTGCCGGGCCCGGTCCAAAATCTCCAGCGCGCGGCAGATGACGTCGTTCCAATTGCGCTTGCCGATGGCCTTGAGATGGCTGATGTGCACCGGCACCTGCAGCGCCCGGGCCACCTGCATCATCTCCTCCAGCGCAGCAAGCATCCCGTCGCCCTCCTGGCGCATATGGACCGTGATGGGGATGCCAGTGCCCCGCACCGGTGAAAGGGCGCGGATCAACTCCTGCGTCGTGTAAAAGCACTCCGGCGCGTAGCCCAGGCCCAGGGAGACGCCCAGGGCCCCAGCCGTCAGCGAAGCCTCCAGCTGGCTGTGGATCTTATCGTAATGGGGCATCTCCAGCCGCTCGGTCTCGTAGCCCGCGGCGTTGGCCCGCAGCGTCCCGCCGCCGACGAGCATCCCGACATTGATGGGCAGCGGCTGCCGCCCGGCCTGCTCGAGATAACCGTCCATCGTCGCCGTCTCGATATGGGGCGGGACACGGCCGGTGATGGGGCTCATATAGCCCAGGATCTCCGCCTTGTGCGCCGGGCTGACAGGCGCCAGGGAAAGGCCGCAGTTGCCGTTGACGATCGTCGTCAGCCCCTGGTGCAGCTCCAGCTGGCCAAAGTCCGGGCGAAACACCGCCGCGTCGGCGTGTCGGTGGATATCAATAAAGCCCGGCGTCACCACAAGGCCAGATGCGGAAATGACCCGCGCCGCTGCGGCGTCGATCCGTCCGATGGCGGCGATCTTTCCGCCCTGAATGGCGATATCTCCGGCAAAGCCGGGCTTCCCGCTGCCGTCGAGCAGCATGCCATCTTTAATCAAATAATCAAACATAGCGCTTCCCTTTTCCCCAAAAATATACCGGCGCGGCACGCAGATGCCCACGCCTATTCCAGCCGCTCCATCATAGCACGCGGCCCCCAAAAAAGAAAGAGCAAAAACTGACGAAACTAGCCCCCAAAACCCGCCGCCTTTCAGAGATAATTTCCCTTTCTCCCCGGTTTTTGCAACATTCCCGCGCAGTTTCCCCCACCAAGCCCTGTTTTGGTTCCCTATGGGTGAAAATAAGGGATTCCTTTTTGCCGGATTCTTTGTTATAATGAGACTTAGTTATCGAATGGGCAATTCAAGGAGGAAGTTTATATGCGCGCGCTTGTAACAGTGACCGGGCAGGACCGGGTCGGCATCATTGCGTCGGTCTGCAACCTGCTGGCGGAACGAAACATCAATATTCTGGACATTAACCAGACCGTCATGGAGGAATTTTTCACCATGGCCATGCTGGTCGATACCTGCAGCTGCACCTGCTCTTATGAAGAGCTGCGCAGCGCACTGCACGACAGCGGCGAGCAGCTGGGCCTGTCCATCCGCATTCAGCGGGAGGACATTTTCCGCGCCATGCACCGGATCTGAGGTGACGCTATGCTGAGTCAAACCGATATCTTCCGCACGCTGGATATGATCGATCACCAGCATCTGGACGTGCGGACCATTACCATGGGCATCTCCCTGCGCGGCTGCGCCGATCCGAATGCAAAGGCCTGCGCCCGCAAAATTTACGACCGCATCTGCACCCAGGCCGAGCGCCTGGTCGCCACCGGCTGCCAGATCGAAGCGGAATACGGCATCCCCATCGTCAATAAGCGGATCTCCGTCACGCCGATCTCCCTCATCGCCGAGTCCTGCCAGACGTCCGATTACACCGGCATCGCCCTGGCGCTGGACAAGGCCGCCAAGACCTGCGGCGTCGATTTCATTGGCGGCTTCTCCGCCCTGGTCCACAAGGGCTTCACCACTGGCGACCGGCATCTCATCGACTCCATCCCCGACGCCCTGGCGCAGACGGATATCGTCTGCAGCAGTGTCAACGTCGCCTCGACCCGGGCCGGGATCAATATGGACGCTGTTGCAAAAATGGGCCGCATCATCAAGCAGACGGCGGAAAAAACGGCAGACCAAGGCGGCATCGGCTGCGCAAAGCTCGTCGTCTTTGCCAATGCCGTCGAGGATAACCCGTTTATGGCCGGCGCGTTCCACGGCGTCGGTGAGGCGGATTGTGTCATCAACGTCGGCGTCTCCGGGCCGGGCGTCGTCTATCACGCACTGCAGGATGTCAAGGGCGCGCCCTTTGACGTTTTGGCTGAGACGATCAAGCAGACCGCCTTCCGCATCACGCGGATGGGCCAGCTGGTGGCGCAGGAGGCGTCCCGGCGGCTGCAGGTGCCCTTCGGCGTCGTTGATCTCTCCCTGGCGCCGACTCCGGCCAAGGGCGACAGCGTCGCCCGCGTCCTGGAGCGCATGGGCCTGGAGACCTGCGGCACCCACGGGACGACAGCTGCCCTGGCCATGCTCAACGACGCGGTGAAAAAGGGCGGCCTGATGGCGTCGAGCCACGTCGGCGGCCTGTCCGGCGCGTTTATCCCCGTCAGCGAGGACGAGGGCATGATCGCCTCGGCCAAGGCCGGTGTCCTCTCGCTGGATAAGCTGGAGGCCATGACCTGCGTCTGCTCCGTCGGCCTGGATATGATCGCCGTCCCCGGCGACACCCCGGCGGAGACGATCTCCGCCATCATCGCCGACGAAGCGGCCATCGGCATGGTCAATAACAAGACAACCGCCGTCCGCCTCATCCCCGTGCCGGGCAAGCAAGTCGGCGACGAAGCCGAATACGGCGGCCTCCTGGGCAGCGCGCCGGTCATGCCGGTGCACCGTGAAAGCGCAGCCGAATTCATCTCCCGCGGCGGCCGCATCCCCGCCCCCCTGCAAAGCCTGCGCAACTAAAAACGCAGCGATTCAATACATCCCCGCAAATTATATAGACGCAAACGCACCCCCCGGCACTGCCTTTGGCAGTGCCGGGGGGTGCGCAGCTTTCTAAGGCAGCAAGTCATCAGGCCCTACACCGCACCTGCGACAGCCTTATTCCAATGACGAAAATACAGCGCCATGGATGGCGCGGATCGCGTCCATGGGGATCGTTGTGCCATCGCAGAGGGTGAGCTGGTGCGCAAGATCGTCGACTTTTTTGACGACACCTGTCACCGTCAAATACGCTCCCCCGGTTTTCCGGTCGTCGGGTTGGAAGTAGGTGATCTCGACGGTTGGGGCTTCGCTGCATACGGCTTTGAGGTACTGGTACTTCCGGTCCAGGGCAGCCAGTGCCGTCTCGTCGAGCGCGATCTTCTCCTCGGTCAGGCGCCCGGTCTCCGCGATGGCGGCATCGTAGCCAGTCAGGGCAGCAAAGGGGGCAAACTGCGCCGCCCGGTCTGCCATCGGCATCTGCGGCCGGGTCTTGGAGACATGATGCGGGAGCCCAATAATCTCTTGGTAAGGATTTCGAAACACATTAGACATTTTTTATCTCCGCCTCTGTTCTGACAAAAATTTCTTGCGCAACATCCGAAAGATTTCTTTTAAGTATTGTTCCAACGCAAAAATCATGGAGATACAGCTTGACTCCATGCGCTACATTTTTTATTTACATCTCCTAGCGCATTCACGCCTTATGCCCGCCGATCTTCTCGTTGCGTTCTTTCGCCGTCGCGC
>CAUBQU010000153.1 GCA_958438185.1 uncultured Oscillospiraceae bacterium | reverse complement strand
GGGCGGAGGAGGGGCTGATAACTCGTTTTGATAATCGGCGGGGCGGCTGCGGCGATAGGAGGAAGCAACGGTGAACAAACTGATCAAACTGCGCCAGATGGGGTTTTCTATCCCGTGGAAGCTGATTCTTATGGGGCGGCGTTTCCAGGAAGCGGCGCCGGAGCCATTGGGTCGGGCGGAGATCGTGACCTATCTTATGACGCTGCTGGAGGGCGGCGCCGATCCGGCGTTGGAAGCGCAGGCGATTTCCCTCCGCTGCACGGCCGAGGACGGCGACGCGTTTGACCGGCAGCTGCAGCGCCTTGCCCAAGACGATCCTGCAGATGAAGCGCTGCAGCGGAGAAAATGGTGCGCGTATTTTCTGGCCCAAATTTTGGAGGCCGAGATCCAAGACCCTGTGCAGGGCCTGCTGGAGCTCCTGTTTTTCTGGTGCAACATCGGCTGCAGCGCGCGTTGCCCCCACGATTTGATGAAGAAACTGTCCCCGGAGACGTTTTTTCGTGATTCCAACTACCGACACGTCCTCGCACAGAACCGCGTCTGGCTGCAAAAGGAGATTGCGGAGATCCTTTTGCAGGAGGGGCGCGAGGGCGCAGCAGAAAAAAGTGACGCCTGATGCAAAGACAAGCCTGCCCAAAACGCGCTGCGGCTGCGAAACGTGTAAAAAGGGGGTAAAGAATCCTGGAATTACGGTTGCCTTTTTAAAACAATCTGCTATAATAGCCGCAAAGGGGGCATAAAGCGCCCCGCCGCGCCTGCGGCGCGGTATTTTGCGTTGCTGTTACAGTGCAATCAGACAATCGGCGATGCCGATTGTTTTAGAAAACCCAGAGGATCGTTGCAGCTGCCCGGGTTGAGAATGGGCAGCTTAGAATTTGGAGGAAGCCGTGAAGATCATTATTGCAGGGGATGGAAAAGTCGGCATGACGCTAACGCGCCAGCTCTCTGCCGAAGGGCACGATTTGACGTTGATCGACAACGATCTAAGCGCGTTGGAGAGCAGCGAGGAGCGCTATGATATCATGGTCGTGCATGGGAACTGCGCCTCGATGCCGGTCCTGCGGCAGGCGGGGATCCTGGAGGCAGACCTGCTCATTGCCGCCACCGGGGCCGATGAGATCAATCTGCTCTGCTGCATGTCAGCGCACCAGATGAACAAAAAGCTGCATACCATCGCCCGCATCCGCAACCCGGAGTATACGTCGCAGATCTATGAGATCCGCGACGCCTTTGCCCTCTCGCTGACGGTGAACCCCGAACGGCAGGCGGCGGAGGAGATCGAAAAGCTGCTGAAATACCCCGGCTTCCTGCGGCGCGATACGTTCGCCAATGGCCGGGTCGAGATTGTTGAGCTGCGCATCAATCCGGACAGTAAGCTCTGCAATCGCCCCCTGAGCCAGATGAACGATATCGTCAACTGCCAGGTCCTGGTGTGCACGGTGCTGCGCAATGGCGCGGCGGTCGCGCCGGACGGCAATTTTGTCCTCCAGGCGGGGGATCGCATTTTCGTCACGGCCGCCCGGGCAGACCTGACGGTGCTGCTCAAGAATCTGGGGATCATCACCCGCCGGGCTAAGCAGGTCATCCTCTGCGGCGGCGGGCGCATCAGCTTTTATCTTGCAAAGCTCTTGGAAAAGGACGGCATTTCCGTCAAGCTGATCGAAAAAGAGCATGGCCGCTGCCTGGACCTGGCAGACCAGCTGGAGGACGCTGCCGTGGTCTGCGGTGACTGCAGCGACCAGTCCCTGCTGGAAAGCGAGCATCTGGATGACTGCGACGCCCTCGTGACCCTGACGGGGCTGGATGAGCTCAATATCATCGTCTCCCTCTATGGCAATAGCCGCGGCGTGCCCCAGATCATCACAAAGCTGGGCCGCATGGATAACACCCGCATCGTCGACGATTTGCCCCTGGGCAGCGTCATCAAGCCGAAGGAGCTATGCTGCAATATCATCGTCCGCTACGTCCGGGCGATGCAGAACCAGACTGGCGCCGCCGTCTCGGTCCACGCGATGGCCGACGGGCAGGCGGAGGCGGTGGAATTCCTCGTCGACGACGCGACCCGTCACTGCGGGCAGCCGCTGAAGGAGCTGAAGCTGCGGCGCAATGTGCTGGTAGTTTCCATCTCCCGGGGCGGGAAAACGGAGCTCCCCAACGGCGACTCCACCTTTCAGCGCGGCGACACGGTGATTATCGTCACCAGCGGACGCGGTACGCTGCGGCAGATCAACGATATTTTTGCAGAATAATGCTGCTGATTTTTTCCCAAGCGAGGCACAAACATGAACTATAAAATGATGGGGCGGCTCATTGCCCTGATTTTGGCGATGGAGGCTGTCTTTATGCTGCCGGCGCTGCTGATCTGCCTGTACGACGGTCGACTCCCCTCGGCTTACGGCTTTTTATACACCATCGGCATTCTGCTCGTGGCCGCCGGGGCGCTGGCGCTGCTGTGCCGCCGGGCCAAGGCGGGTTTTTATGCCAAAGAGGGGATGGTCTGTGTTGGCGTCAGCTGGATCTTGCTGAGCCTACTCGGCTGCCTGCCGTTTTACTTCTCCCATCAGATTCCCAGCCTGATCGACGCGTTTTTCGAGATGGTCTCCGGCTTTACAACGACGGGGGCCTCCATCCTGAAAAACGTCGAGGCGATGGACCGGGGGATGCTGTTCTGGCGCAGCTTTAGCCATTGGCTGGGCGGCATGGGCGTGCTGGTGTTTTTGCTGGCCGTCGCGCCGGTCAGCGGTAAAAACGAGGGCTTTACTATGCATCTGCTTCGGGCCGAGAGCCCCGGACCCAGCGTGGGAAAGCTGGTTCCGCGGATGAAAAAGTCGGCGCGGCTGCTATATTTGATGTACATCGTCCTGACGATCGTGGATATCATCTTTCTGCTTGCCGGTGGGATGCCGCTGTTTGAGGCGCTGTGCGTCGCCTTCGGCACCGCCGGGACGGGCGGCTTCGGCATCTTGAACGACAGCGTCGCCAGCTACAGCCCGTATATCCAGACGGTCTGCACCGTCTTTATGCTGCTGTTCGGGGTCAATTTCTCCTGCTATTATCTTCTGCTGCTGCGGCAGTGCAAGAGCGTCTGGCAGGATGAGGAGCTGCGGCTGTACCTGGGGACGTTTGCCGTCAGCACGGTGCTGATTGTTCTGAACCTGGGCGGTTATTACAAAACATTGGGCGAGACGGTACGCCACGCGGCGTTCCAGGTCTCCAGCATTATGACGACGACGGGCTTTTCCACCACGGATTTTGACCTATGGCCTGCGTTTTCCAGGGCGCTGCTGCTGTGCCTGATGCTCATCGGTGCCAGCGCCGGGAGTACCGGCGGCGGCCTGAAATTTGGCAGGCTGCTTCTGCTGGGCAAGGTGCTGCGGCGCAATATTCGTCAGATGCTACACCCGCAGCAGATCCAGATCGTCCGGCTCAACGGGCACCGGGTCGATGAAAAGATCTTGAGCGGGACGACGGTGTATCTGACCGCATATGTTATGATCGTCGTCGTCAGCTTTTTGCTGATCTCGTTTGATAACTTCTCGCTGATGACGAACCTCTCGGCGGTCGTCTCCTGTTTCAATAACATCGGCCCGGGGCTAGAGCTTGTCGGCCCGATGTGCAACTTTTCGCTGTTCAGCCCGTTCTCAAAGCTGATCCTGATCGTCGATATGCTGGCAGGGCGGCTGGAGGTCTTCCCGATCTTAGTCCTGTTCTCCCGCAACACCTGGCGCCGCCGGTAAGGCGCTTTTATGCAAAAGCACGAACTCTGCTCTGCTGCTAAGGATGCAAGTCCTGGGCAGCAGAGCATTTTTTTCGGTATCATCCGGCAGGGGAGGGCATAGGCTGTAGCACAAAGGAGGCATGTCTATGAAAGGAAAGAAAACACGGTCGTCTGCGAAGAGACCGGGTATCCAATTTCTCTTGGCTGCCGGATGCGGCTGCGGGGCCTGCCTGGCGCTGAGCTTGCTCTGTGCGGCGCTGATCGGTGCGCAGCTGCTGCCTCAGGCGCAGGATGTCATCTATACCAGCGTGATACTGGCCGTCGGGACGTTTCTGGGGTGCAAGCTGGCGGCCCGGGCCGTGGCCAAATGGGCTGGCGCACTTGGCATCTGCGCCTGTTATCTGGGCTTGATGCTGGTGGGCAACCTCTGCCTGGCGCAGCCAGATCTGGAGTTGATTCTTTTAAACTCCGGCATTTTATGCGGCGCTGCGCTGCTGGCACTGCTGCCGATGCCGCAGCGGCGGCGCGGCTACCGGGTGCGCTACTGAAAATTTGTGCAATATTTCCATCGGTTTCCGCCCGGTTTGCGGCGTGATTTTTATGGGCAAACCCATATCTCGTGACGAAGCCGCGCCGCGCCGCGACATCTTGTGTGGGCGGAACCGTCTGTTCTCATG
>CAUBQU010000152.1 GCA_958438185.1 uncultured Oscillospiraceae bacterium | reverse complement strand
GCGTGTTAAGGCAATTGTCGATGGTACTCCGCGCCATGTATACGTCTGTACAAGATGTCTCCGTTCCAACAAGGTTGAACGTGCCATCTGATGATTGGAATGAAAAGAATCGGGAGATTCTGGCTGTGAATGCCGGAGTCTCCTGTTCTTTTTTCACAGGAGGGATTTCAAATGCTGGACCGCACAAAGCTGGAGGCGCAGCTGGCGCAGCTGCCGCTCTACCAGTATGCGTTTTTGGCGCCGGAGGAGCTGCCGTTTTCCCCGCGGCTCCAGACGGTCTGCCGGGAGAATTGCCCGATGTACGGCAAGTCCTGGTCTTGCCCCCCGGCGGTGGGGACGGTGGACGCCTGCCGCGCCCGCTGCCTGGCCTATCCCGAGGCGCTGCTGGTGGTGACGGCCCAGGAGGCCGCGGACGCGACCGACCTTGCTGCGGGGCTGGCGACAAAGCCGTTTCATAACCAACAGGTCCAGGCGGTGCGCCAGCTGCTGCAGGAGGCGGGCCAGCGGACGCTTTGCCTCTCTGGCGACGCCTGCGCCCGCTGTGGCGTCTGCGCCTATCCGGCCCCCTGCCGCCTGCCGGCGCAGCAGACGCCGTGCCTGGAGGGCTATGGGGTCGTTGTCAGCGCCCTGGCAGAGCGCTACGGCATTCCGTTCCCGCCAGAGCCGGGGCTGATTTTCTGGTATGCTGTGATCCTGTTTGGACCGGCGGATGCATAGTAAAATATAAAAGCGCGCCGCGCGTTCCCTGCAAAGCCAGGGGATGCGCGGCGCGCTTTTTAATTTCTCAATTCTTCATCAACCGGGTCTCTTTTTCCGCGGCGCGGCGCTTCTTGAGCCGGTGGGCGCGGAAGACAAAATAGCGTTGGCCGAAGTAATTCAGGATGCAATAGGCCAGGGAGGAGGAGACGAGGGAGATATTGTTCTCCAGATGGATAATATCCGCATTGGGCAGCAGGCGCTGCAGCCGGAATTGGACCGAGGGCGACAGCAGGACCAGGTCCAGCACGTCCTTAAAAAAGACCTTCGTGAGAATATAGCAGACGATGACGCACAGAATGAATTTCCAGGGCCAGGAGACGCCGGGATGCTGGTCGCGGAACGTGACGAACCGGTTCAGGATCAGCGAGACGGTGCTGGACAGGGAGTAATAGACCAGAAAGGCGATTTCCTGCGATGTGTTCGCGTAATTGTACACCAGCAGCATCGCGCCGGTGCAGACAAGGAAATTCACAAGGCCCAGCGCCATATAGACAAGTAAGGTCTTATCAAAATACTTTTTCATAAACGAACCTCTTTGCAAAACAAAAAGATGTGCGCATGGGGCGCGCTAGCGGATCGCGCGGGCGTATTCCGTCGGCGTGAGGCCGAATTTTTCTTTGAACTGGCGGGAGAAATGGTGCACCGTCGAATACTGCAGCTGGGCAGCGATCTGGGTGAAATTCATTTTCCCCTCGCGGATGAGCTTTTTGCTCTCCTCCAGCTTGATGCGGCGGATATATTCCCCCGGGGAGATCTGCATGCATTTGTGAAACAGCGCGGTGAGATAAGACGCGCTGACATTGGCCCCGCTGGCGACCGTCGCGACGGACAGGCGCTCGTACACGTGATTGCCGATATAATCCAGCGCCCGGGCGATGATCTCATTTTCGTTGTTCACGGCGGCAGGGGTCTTGAGGGCGGCGGGCCGGGCGGCTTTTTGATCGTCGCGCAGCATGGTCAGCAGGACTTGCTGCACCTTGCAGATGATCATGTCGCTGCTGAAGACGTCGTCCTTTTCGTATTCCTCCAGGATCTGCAGCAGCAGGCGCTTTGTCTGCTGGCTGGCCTGGAATTTGCGGTTGTAGAGCAAGTCGGCGTAGCTGCAGTCCAGGTCCATCGTGATGGTGATGAAGCTGGTGGCGCTGTCGATATCCGCGTACTGCATGTGCCATTGGTTCTCGCTGTAGAGCATCAGCTCGCCCTGCTTGAGGATGCGGTCCGCGCCGCCGGCGACGGAGTGCATACTGCCCTTGTCGATATACGTCAGCTCCACGGCGCTGTGCTGCTCGCCTTTGAAGAAAAAGCCGGGCTCCTTCTCTTGGTAAAACAGGGTGTAAATGTCCTTCACGCACAGGTGATTCGTGATCTTGAAGCTCTCCAGCGCATTGAGCTGGCGAACGGCCGGAAGTTGACTGTCGCTCCCTGTGCAGACCCGGACTGTGCACTGGGCCTGGTAGGGGATCAGGGCAAAATAAATGCCGGTTTTCAGTAAGACCGGTTTATCCAGGTAAAAAAACGCGAGCTGCTGGCTGTCGTGGGAGACGGCGAGGATGGTCATCCCCGTTTCAAAGTCCAGATACAGCGGGCCGCTTTGCAGGCGGCGCAGCTGGCGCTCCTGGTCAGTGATGGTCCAGAAGGTCTCCTGCCAGGTGTCCCCCTGGGGGAAGCCGCGGTTGGGCAGCCGATCCTGCAGGACTTTTCCGTAGCCGGAAAAGGTCAGCTTATTCAGGTTCCGAATCACTGGCTACCCCTCCGTGTGTCATTTCGGACTATATCATACCACAAATTTTGTCTATTTCAACTATTTTTTTGGCAGGGCGCATAAATTTTGCTTCCTGCAGGCAGTCAAATCGCGCCTGCGCCTACGCTTTGGCCGCCAGCGGGGCAAAGTGCAGACGAAAATCCGGCGACCCCCGTTGGGATCGCCGGATCGCGCGGAGCCTGGGCTCCTGCAATGGTACGCCAGAAGGGACTCGAACCCCCAACCCTCAGAACCGGAATCTGATGCTCTATCCATTGAGCCACTGGCGCATCGCTTTGCGTATTATAGCAAATTTTTTTCGCGTTGTAAACCCTTTGCAGGAAAATTTTTCGGAAAGAGGCAGCAGCCGCGGCGGGGTGGGCTGGCTTGACATAAATCTGCGCCGTGTGCTATAGTGAGAAAAATTCTGGCATCAAAGCGGCAATGGGAGGGGTACGATGGCGGAAAAAAGGCTTTTGATCCACGATGCGGATTGGATCCTGACCATGAACCAAAAACGGCAGCGCTACCGCCGGGCGGATCTGCTGATCTGCGGCAATACGATCACCGCGTTGGGCCGCGGACTTGCCGGAAGCGATGCGTATGACGAGATCGTTGACGCGCGGGGTAAGATCGTGATCCCTGGGATGATCAATGTCCATCATCACTGCGCGCACACGGTCCTGCGCAATATTCCGGACCTCTATGGCATTGGGCTGTACCGGTGGCTGACGGAGATCTATGAGCTGCTGCCCTGCTTTGATGAAGAGACCCTGTATGCCGCGACGCTGGGCGCGCTGGGCGACCTTCTGAAGACCGGCTGCACGACCTCGGTGGAGCACCACTACTCGTTTCCCAGCGGGAATCCCCATATGATCGACGCGCAGATCCTGGCGGCGAAGCGGCTGCAGATCCGGTTCCACGCCATGCGCGGCAGCCTGTCGGCCGGGCGCAGCATGGGCGTTGCCCATGTCCCGGACAGCCTGGTGGAGCCGGTGGACCAGGTGGCGGCGGATTGTGAGCGCCTGATCAAAACGTATCACGCGGCGAAGCGGGGCTCCATGCTTCAGATCGGCCTGGCGCCATGTTGGCTGGTCTATGAGACCCGGGAGATGCTGACTGCGATGCGGGAGCTTGCCGCGCGTTATGGCGTCTGCATCCACAGCCATTTGGCGGACAGCCGGGAGGAATACGCCTTTTCGACCGAGCGCCACGGCTGCTCGCCTGCGGAGTTTGCCGATGAGATGGGCTTTTTGCGCCAGGGAAATTATTTCGCCCACTGTATCCAGCTCACGAAGGGGGATATGGCGCGCATCGCCCGGAACAAGGTCGGCGTCGCCCACTGTCCCAATTCAGACATGGTGCTGCAGGTGGGGCTGGCGCGGCTGCCGGAGTTTTTGCGGCGTCAGATCCCGGTGGGGATCGGTGTTGACGGCGCGGCCAGCAATAATCTCTCCAATATGATCGCGGAGGTCAAGAGCGCCTATGTGCTCCAGAAAAGCCGCGAGGTGCAGCGGCGTGCCGGTCCCGGGGAGCAGCCGGAGGCGGCTGCGCTCTCGCCGGAGGATGTGCTGTATGCCGCGACGGCTGGCGGCGCGAAGGTGCTGGGCCGCAGCGACATTGGCGTGCTGGCGCCGGGCATGATGGCAGATTTTGTGCTGCTGGATTGGAACAAGCTGCAATACGCCGGCGGGCAGAACGACCCGGTCGAGGCAGCCGTCCTGTCCGGCGATGCGCGGATGGTGGACCGGGTCTATGTCAATGGCGTCTGCGTCGTGGACAAGGGGATCTTGCAGACGATCGATGAGGAGAAGGCGACCCGCTATATCAATCGCTGCGCCGGGGCGCTGTTTCAGCGGCAAAAAAGTTTGCAAAATTGCAAAAATGGGGATTGAC
>CAUBQU010000151.1 GCA_958438185.1 uncultured Oscillospiraceae bacterium | reverse complement strand
CCCGCCAGAGAACTGGCGGGGCCTTGCTTTTGGAAAAGAGATAAGAGAAAAGAGAGAATTTTTTATGGAAAAAACGTGGACTTGTAAACGTAGATCGCTGTGGCTCAAGCTGCGGCTTTGTTGTTTACAATTACAGCATACGGGATAAATTTGAATAAGCTATGAACAAATCAAAAACAAAAAGAAAACATTGCCGGGTTGTATGACAAAATGGCAAAAAACACGGTGCGGTCTCCAAAGCGGGGATCGCACCGCGTTTTTGCGTGCAGCAAACTGGATGGCATCGGGCAGGCACTGCCGCAGCAGCGCGGACAGGGGCGGCTTTATGGGGAACTCATTCAAATTTCCGCGCCCAGGTCACGGAGCGGTGCGGCAAATATGCCTTCGCGTCGCTTCCAGCAGCTTGCGGGTCAGTGCATGGAGCGCTCGTAGGCCTCGATCATCTTCTTGCACATGTGACCCGGGCGAACCTGCGGCGGTGCATCCGTCTGCGCCCGTTTGGAGAGCGCCTGCAGGTATTTTGTCGTCACCTTTCCGCTGAAAAGCCGGATCTCCAGCTGGATCGTGCCGCCCGCCGGGGTGGCGGTGATCTTGGAGATGAATTTTTCCACAAAGGCTTTGCCGATGGCCTCCGTCTCAATTGCCGCCTGGGCCTGGCGAAGCGCGGTGTTCAGCTGGTCAAGATGGCGGTCAAATTCCTGGCGGGAGCCGGGCGGCTGTGCCAGGGCGTTTTGCTGCTGCGTCAGCGTCTCCAGCTCTCGGTTGCACTCTGCTGTCATGGTCAGAAAATCCCGGTCGGTGATCTGACCGGCGGCGTTGTAGTCCAGCAGTTTGCGCTTTTTCCGGTGCACATGGTCGATGGCGCTTTGCAGCCGCGCGGCCTCGGCCTGGCCGCCGGGCGCTGCGGCCAGGGCTTGGTACATCTGCGTGTAGCGCGCGGCCAGCGCGTCGGCGACGGGGCGGGTGTCACGAAAGACATCCGCGAGTACCGCTTTTAGCTCCTGCTCGTAGAGCGGGACGGCGGGGCAGGCAGCAGCGCCGTTTTTGAGCTTGCCGGAGCAGACCCATTTGCTGTTGCTGCGCCCGCGGCGGTCCTTGGCATCCCGGCGGTAATAGGGGGCGCCGCAGCAGCCGCAGTAGAGCTTGCCGGTCAGCAGATTGGGGTGATTGCACTGGTTTTGCCGCTGCCGGACATCGCTGCTGCGCCGCTGCAAAATGGCGTTGGCCTCGTCCCACAGGACTTCGGAGACCAGGGCCGGAACGGTCTCGCCGGTCTCGTCTTTGAAGAGGACCCACTCCTCCGGCGGGAGGAATTTCTGCTTTTTGGTGAACATGTCGATGACCTTGACCTTGTTCCCGGCGTAATAGCCCTTATACTTCGGGTTGGCGATGATATTTGCCATGGTCGTGTGGGAGAGCTTGTTGCCCCGGGTGTTGCGGTAGCCCTTGTCCCAGAAGAGCTGTTCCAGCTGCTTCATGCTGTAGTCCCCGGAGGCGTAGAGCTGGAAGAGGGACCGGACCATCTCCGCCTCGGCCTCGTCGATCACCAGCCGCCCGCGGTCCTTGCGGTAGCCAAAGATGCGGCTGTTGCCCAGAACGATGCCTTCCCGGATGGCCTGCTGGTGGCCGAAGCGAACGCGGCTGGAGAGCTTGCGCAGCTCATCCTGGGCGATGGAGGACATGATGGCAAGCCGCAGCTCGGCGTCCTCGTCCAGGGTATTGATGTTGTCATTCTGGAAGAAGACCGCGACCCCGGCAGCCAGCAGCTGACGGGTGAAGGAGATGGAATCCAGCGTGTTGCGGGCAAAGCGGGAGATCTCTTTGGTGACAATCAGGTCGAAGGCCCCGGCTTCGGCGTCCTGGACCATGCGGTGAAAATTCTCCCGCTTTCGGGTCGAGATGCCGGAGAGCCCCTCGTCGATATAGCCGGGGATATAGTCCCAGGCCGGGTTTTTGCGGATGAAATCCTCGTAATAGGCCACCTGATTGCCCAGCGAATTGAGCTGCTCGTCCGATTCCGAGGAGACCCGGGCGTAAAATGTGACCCGCAGGGGAATTTCATAGATGCTTTTCTGGCGCAGCTGCTGCCGCGCGCTGTGAATGTCCATGGGTGCGCTCCTTTTGCTTTTTTTGCCACTATACCACAGGGGCGCCGGCGCTGCTACCGGTGAATTTTGGAAGCGGCGTCCGGGGCGGGGCAGGCCGTCGTGATTTTTTGCGCCATTTTGCTGTGCTCTGCGGCGGTGATCAGCCCCTTGTGCAGCAGCACGTCGTTAAAATAATGCAGCCAGAGGTTTTGCAAGGCTGCGGTGTGCCGGTCGTTCATGGCAGGGCCTCCTTTCCTTCTCAAGAATGCCCCAAAATGGCGCGATATAATCTCCCGCGGCAAAAGGGATAGCGCGGGGGAGAAAAATGTGCTATAGTAAACGAAAAACGGGCGGAAGATCGCGCGGAGAAAGGATGGAGCGGTATGAAGGAGAAAGCATATTCCGGCGTGGCGGCACTGCCGACGGGGCAGTACACCGGGCCGCTGACGCCGGGCTGCATGGTGCTGGAGGGCGGCGCGTTTCGCGGCGTCTATACCAGCGGTGTGCTGGATGCGCTGCTCCAGGCAGGCATCCAGATGCAGTGCACCATCGGCGTTTCCGCCGGGGCGCTCACAGGGCTGAATTATGTCGCCGGGCAGATCGGCCGGGCGGCGCGCATCAACCTGACCTACCGGCACGATCCCCGCTATGTCGGCGCCAAGGCGCTGCGGCGCAACCGGGGCGTCATTGGGTTTGATTTTTTGTTTGATACCGTCAACCAGTGGGAGCCTTTTGACGAGGCAACGTTTGCCCGGACGGACCGACGTTTCTTAGCGGTGGCGACAGACTGCACGACGGGGCGGGCCGTGTATTTTGAAAAGGGGGTGTGCCCGGCGCTGTTTCAGGCAGTGCGGGCGTCGGCGTCGATGCCGTTTGTCTCGAAGCCGGTCCAGATCGACGGCACACCGTATCTGGACGGCGGCTGCGCCGATAAGATTCCCTATGCCTGGGCACTGGCGGCGGGGTTTGAGAAGATCATCGTCGTGCGTACGCGCCCGGCGGCCTATCGGAAAACGGGAAAACCCAAGCGGGTGAAATACCCCGCCTATCCGCAATTGGCCGCGCAGCTGGCGGGCAGCGATGCCCGGTATAACCGGCAGTGCCAGGAGCTGGAGGCGCTGGAGCAGGCCGGGCGGCTCGTGGTCATCAGCCCGTCGGCAGATCTGCAGGTCACCCGGCTGGAGGGCGATATGGAAAAGCTTGGCAGATTATACTGGATGGGCCATAAAGACGCCAATGCGCAGCTAGCGCGGCTGCGGGCGTATCTGGAATGAAGCAGAGCGGGCAGAAAGGAGCGGCGGGCAGGATGATCGCAGCACTGGTCATAGCAGCAGGGCGGACGGGCCGGAAAATGGGCTTTGCGCCGCAGAAAAAGGTCGGGACGATCTCCGCCATTGAGCGGGCCGTGACGGTTTTGCAACGGGCGGATATCTCGCATATCTGCGTCGTCTGCGCCGACAACCAGACGGAGAAGCTCGTGGCGCGGCGCAATGTCGTCTTCCTCCGCAGCAGCAGTGGGGCGCAGATGTTCGACTGCATCAAGCAGGGGCTGGGCTACCTGCGGGATCAATGCGACGCGGCGCTGATCGTGCCGGTCGATCTGGCGCTGTGCTCGGTGCAGACGGTGCGGGCGCTGGCGGCGGCCCGCGGCAGCGTCTGTGTCCCGGCTTACCAGGGGAGAAACGGGCATCCCATCTTGCTCCGGGGCGATTGCTTCGATACGCTGTGCGCCTATACGGGCCCCGGCGGACTGGGCGGCGCGATCTATCATGCGGGGCTGGACCGGACGGTCGTCCCGGTGGACGACGCCGGAATTTTGGAAGATGTGCAGCGCACGCCGGAGGCCCGGCGCCTGCCGGGGACGCAGGAGCTGCAGAAGTTGTACCTGGAGGTTGAGATCACCTTGTGCAAGGAGCAGCCATTTTTCGGGCCGCAGACGCTGCAGCTGCTGCGACTGACCCAGGAGACCGGCTCCTTGCTGGCGGCATGCCGCCGGGTCGGCGTTTCCTACAGCAAGGGGCGCGGGATGATCGCGGCGGCGGAGGCCCAATTGGGCGGCGCGCTTTTGGCGCGGCAGCAGGGCGGCGCCAGCGGCGGCAGCTCTGTTGTAACGGCGCGCGGCGCGCAGCTGATGCAGCGCTACCGGGCCTATTGCGACGCCGTCCAGGCCAGCGCCCGGGACTTGTTTGGCATCTATTTCCCGGAGGAAACATAACGCACGAAAAAGTACCGTGGGTGATGCAGTCAGAGACATCGCCCACGGTGATTTTCTATTCGTAGAAAGAGAACCACCCGCTATGCGGGTGAGGCGGAAAA
>CAUBQU010000150.1 GCA_958438185.1 uncultured Oscillospiraceae bacterium | reverse complement strand
TTTGAATTTTTTTGCATACAAAAAGCGCTGACGCAGTTTGGTACGTCAGCGCTTATTTCTGCTAATTCAGGTTTTGCGCCGCTCTGGCACTCAGGCCATGGCTGCCTCGCGGTCTTCGTCCTCGGGGTCCTGGGTGCGCTTTTTGCTCAGGAGCACCAGCACAACCTGGATCAGGGCGATGATCGCCATCAGGAGGGTCCAGCGGTCCGTGAAGATCATCGGCAGGCGCATGTCCTCCGTCAGGAGGAAGGCGATGACCGCCGCGATGGCGGGCACAAGGCTCAGGATGCGCCAGCCCTTCTTTTTGCGGATCTCGCGCTCCGTCTCCTCGCCGCTTTCCTCGTCCTCTTCTGTCTTTTTCTTCCGACCGAGCAGGCCCAGCACCAGGACCAGCATCAGCAGGACAGTCAGGACCGTCAGGATCAGGTTCAGCAGCGCCCAGGCGCCAGCAAAGCCAGCCAGCGGCGTGCCGTTGTCCGGGATGTCCTCCAGCTCCACCGGGGTGGGGGACGCCGGTTCCGAACCGCCTGGGGCGGGCGTAGCGGGCGTCTGCGGCTCGTTCGGTACGACCGTCTCTGGGGTCGGCGTCGCCGGCGTCTGCGGCTGTGCAGGCGTCTGCGGCGTCACAGGGGTCGTGGGAGTCGTCGGCGTCGTGGGGGTCGTCGGCGTCTCAGGGTCCGTAGGCGGGACCGGGGGCGTCGGCGGTGTGGGCGGCGTCGGAGGCGTCGGGTCTTCCGGATCCTCCGGCTCCGTCGGCGCTGCGACGTAGTTGACCGTGTAGATGCTGCCGCTGACAACTTCCGTGCCAGCCGCCGGGTAGACGGGGTTGGCGTCATCCAGCTTATAGCCCGGGAATTTGTTTGCCGGGGTCGGGATGCCGCTTGCCGCGATGGCAATCATCGCGGGATCATCGTTAATCCAGGCACTGCCGGTAATGGTGAAGCTATCTTTCTCGACGCCCTCGACGGTGTAACGCACCGTGTAACTCGTCTCCTGCGTTTGCGCGTCATCGCGGACGTAGTTGACTGTGTAAACGCTGCCGCTCGCAACTTCCGTACCAGCTGCAGGATATGTGGGATTCGCATCATCCAGCTTGTAGCCAGGGAATTTATTCGCCGGGGTCGGAATGCCGCTGGCGGCGATGGCAATCATCGCCGGGTCGTCGTTGACCCAGGCGCTGCCGGTGATGGTGAAAGTGTCTTTCTCGACGTCTTCGACGGTGTAGCGGACTGTGTAGCTCGTGTTCTGCGTCTGCGCGTCATCTCGGACGTAGTTGACCGTGTAAACGCTGCCGCTTGTGACTTCCGTGCCAGCTGCCGGATAGGCGGGATTCGCGTCATCCAGCTTGTAGCCCGGGAATTTGTTGGCGGGCGTCGGAATGCCACTTGCGGCGATAGCGATCATAGCGGGGTCGTCGTTAATCCAGGCGCTGCCCGTAATGGTAAAGCTGTCCTTCTCGACGCCTTCGACCGTGTAACGAACGGTGTAACTTGTCTCCTGCGTCTGCGCGTCGTCCGGGATGTAATAAACATAGACCGTCGTCGTCGCGTTGGCGCGGACGGTGCAGGTGGACGGGCTGACGGAGTCGTACCGGTAGCCGGGGATCGTCTTGGCGTCTGCTGCGCCGAAGGTCAGGGTCGTCCCGGCGCGGTACAGGGTGCCGCCGGTCTGGCTGGCAAGCTCAGCGCCGGTGGTCTTGTCCACGTGCTTCACGACGACCGTCCCGTACTTCTTCGCGACAGACAGGGAGCCATCCAGGTGGATCGTGCGGTAGCCGCCATCCTCGACACTGGGGACGTACTGGTCCGCGCCGTTGCCCCAGAGGATGCTGGTAAAGCTGACATCGGCCACGTTGATGGTCGTATTATACTCGTGGACCAGCTTCCCCGCCCGGATCTCCGAGACGACGCTGTTCAGGCTCGGCAGCGAGTAGGGATAGGTATACGTCCCGGCGACATCGAGATAGCCCAGTGTATACCAGCCGGAATTGTTCAGGGTCAAGCCCGTCGTATCGCCGGTGACTTTCGTATAGACATAGACGCGGGTCGTCGCCGCCTGGGGCGCGATGGCATTTGCGCTCATGACGCCAGCCGCAGGGTCCTCGTCCTGCGGGGCATCCGGCTCGTCGGCTTGTGCGTCGTCCGGCGCGTCCAAGGCAGCGTCCGGCTCGCCTGCTTGTGCGTCACTTGGATCGTCCGCTGCAGGCGCGTCCTGCGCCTCGGCTGCCGGGGCTTCCGGCTGTTCTTCCTCAAGCCCTGCGTCTTGCGCCGGTTCCTCTGCAGACGCCTCTGCCTGCGCTCCGGCCTGAGAAGCTTCGCCGTCCGCCGCATCGACCGTCTCCAGCACGCTCTGCGCGGACGCGGACGCGTCGTCCAGGGCCGCGATCGTATTGACCGGCAGCAGCGACACCAGCAGACAGAGCGCCAGCGCCACCGCTAAGATGCTTTTCTTTTTCATGTCGTCCTCCTGTTCGTCTCTGTGCAAGCCTGTTTACAGTAACGAAACTGTGCCTCAGTTCCTGCCGCGCCTTGCGCCGTGGCCCCCCTGGACCGCGTGTTTTGCGAAAAAGCTGGGCAGGAACGGTTTCTACTTCTATTGTAGTGATTGCTCTATGACTTTGCTATGGTTTCGCCCGCCGGGCACAAAAAACCGCCTGCTCATCACCGAGCAGGCGGTTTGGGGGGAGCAAATGATTTAAAATTCAGGCCTCTGCATTGGCCATGTGGCGCAGGTCAAGCATTTTGAAGCGGAATTTACCCGCCGTGTGGGGGAAGTGGGCGGCGTGCCACGCTTGCAGGCGCTGCGAGATCGCCGCCTGATGCGTCACGGACGCGCCGGGCAGCAGCGCCCAGAATTGACGCGCCCCCAGCTGGGTGAACGGGTCGCCCGCCCGCAGGCAGGATTGGAGCGTCAGCTTCATCTGCCGCATCAGGGCGGCGTTCTGCTCCTGCCGGGCCTCCTCCGCCTCCAGGCTCACCATGAGCAGCTGGGCCTGGACATCACTGCGGCGCATCGTCCGCAGCTGCAGCCGGGTGACCTCCCGGAAGGTGCTGTTGTCGCAGCAAAAGGCGGTCTTCTCCCGCTGGTCCTCCCGCAGAAATTCCCGCAGCTGGGCCTCGTCCATCCGGTCGCCATAGAGGGCCTGGATGGCGGCGCGGCGTTCGCGCTCCAATTCCGGCGAGGGCGTCAGGCCGTATTCCTCACGGCAGAGCTGCTGCAGCCTGGCATAGTGCTCCAGCGCCCGCTGGGGCTGGCGGCCATGGGTCAGGGCCCGCATAAGATAGACGCTGAATTCCTCCGCCATCGGGTCCAGCGCGACAACGCCGGTGCACAGCCGGACCGTCTCCTGGTCCTCCCCGGCCTGCAGGAGCGAACGCGCCAGCTTGCGGCACACGCGCAGATACAGCGTCCGGTAATACGTGTTGAGATGGATGCACCAGAGCTCGCTGGCAGCCTCCGGCAGGAAATCGCCAGTGTAAAGCACGCACGCCTTGCGGGCCAGCTGCTGAAACGCGGCAGGCTCCTGCTCCGCCAGGGCCTGCCGGGCCAGGGCGTCGAAGGCCTCGGCGTCCAGCCAGGTCTCCCGGTCCGGGGCCCATTTATAGCAGCCGTCGGCGTAACGGATCAGCCCCTTGGCCCGCAGAAACCCCAGGTCCGCCAGCGCAGCCCGGGCGCGGCTGGCGTTATTTTGCAAGGTGCTCGCGGGGTTGGCACTGCGGCAGTCGGGCCAGAGCAGATCGATCAGCGCCTGGGCTGTGACGCCCCGGTCGCGGTGCAAGATCAGATAAGCAACCAGGGTCCAGAGACGACCCGAGCGCCCCACCAAACTCACAGCATGGGGCGCAGCCATTCCCTCCTGCTGGAGCGTGAATTGCCCCAGCATCCGTACTTGGATCCGCGGGTATGCTTCCATGGCAGCGTCCTTTCCACCGCCCCGCCAAAGGCCGGGCAGTTGATTTTTTCGTAGCGTTTACTAAATCATAACACATTTCGTGTCATTTGTCACCATAAATTCGTTAGAAAATATTAAAAATACGTTAAAAGTAAAATTTTTCAATTGATTTTTGCCGTGGAATATCCGGTTTTTCCAGAAATTGGCATACTGCAGTGCTTTGCCCTGGGCTGCAGAAAAAGCACGCACGCCATGCGCCGCATCGCTTTAGGAAGAGCCCCCTCAGACGAGGCCACGCCGTGCCAGCACCGGGTGCAGTGCCGCCCTTCGGTGCTGCGCACCGCAAGGGCATCGGCGCATCGCGCCGCAGGGCCGTAGCTTCCGAACACACACCGCTGCAAGCGCCCGCGCGCAGCGTGACTATCGTTCGACGCTACAAGCTACCGACCCCGTCATCCCCCAAGTCACCACAGCACCCCGTAAGCTACAGCGAAGCGGCAAGCGGTCTGCT